>JABIPN010000026.1 GCA_018698915.1 Candidatus Woesearchaeota archaeon | reverse complement strand
TTCCATGATTTCCGTTGATTCTTAATCTTTCAAGTTCGATTAGATCTTCAGTAGTTAGTTTTCCTCTTATTTCTTCAAGAATCTCTTTGGAAATTTCTCCTTTTTTGTAGCTCGTTTTAATCCGCGCATAAATATTTGCGGGAGTTAATTCAATTCCGTTGTGTTCTAAGATTGTTTTGTTGTTATTAACAGAGAGCCCCTTTTCGAGTCTTAATCTTTCCAATTCAATCAAATCATCAATTGTTGCCTGCTTACCTCTTATTTTTTCTAAAACACTTTGATCTAAGTATCCTCTCTTTACGTTGTATTGAATCCTATCATAAAGCTTTGTGGGAGTTAATTCAATTCCGTTATACTTTAAGATAGTGTCATTGTCTCGCTTTCCATGATTTCCGTTGATTCTTAATCTTTCAAGTTCGATTAGATCTTCAGTAGTTAGTTTTCCTCTTATTTCTTCAAGAATCTCTTTGGAAATTTCTCCTTTTTTGTAGCTCAGCCTAAATCTTTCATAAATCTTTTGGGGAGTTAATTTAATTCCGTTGTATTCTAGGATTATATCATTGTTATTACAGGGAATTCCCTCTTGGATTCTTAATCTTTCAAGTTCGATTAGATCTTCAGTAGTTAGTTTTCCTCGCCGTTTTACTTGTGTAGTCATAGAAAAACCCCTATAGTCTCATTTTAAAGGTTCCGATTAGTTAGAATTATTGTCTATTTAGTGGAGGAAGTTTGGAATTTACTTCTTCTACTTTGTCTTTTGCTTCATTAATTAATGCATTCCAAGATTCAATTACTTGTTGCTCGGATTGTTTTATTGTTGAAATCTTTCCAAGCGCATTTTGTAACTCATTAATCTTAGCTTCCATTGTATTAATAGTTCTTAAAATATCTGAATATTTGTCAAGCCGTACAAAGACTTTTGCTCCTGTATTTTGTGGAGCTGTTTGTGTAGACATTGGTTGTTCTGTAGGTGTAGTGTCTTCAGGTAATGGAGGTAACTCTGATTCCATACTTGAAACTCTTTCAGTCATTGCATCAACTTTCTTTGATACGTCAACAACGTTTGCAGAAATATCTGCAGGTAAAGGTGGTAATCCTGCTGGTGCTGGTTGATTATCTTGATTAATATTCAATTGATCGCTTAAAGTTGCGCCCATTGGTGGTTGACTTGGAACAAATGGTGCTGTTGGTTTTGGCATTGCTGGTTCCTCTTTTTTCTTTCCAAATAATCCCATGCTAAATGGAAACATTGGTCCTTTTTATTAGTTGCGGTAAAATTGAGGGAAAGTTTATATTGTCTAGAATATTATGTTTGATATGCCTTCGAATGAATATATTATAATTGAAGATGAACAATCGGTTTATGATTGTACTAATAAATTAGGTAAGATTTGTGACACTGCAATTTCAAGTACTTCTGAAATTGTGAACTTGATTCAGCAGAAACATGAGTTACTTACACAGGCAAAGATTTTGTCAGATTCTTTGATTAATGAATTGAAAATGTTGAACCAATATATGGGCAAGGGTACAAATATTCCTAAGGCTGTAGTTAGAAGAAGCCGACCTGTTCGGAAGTTGAAGAAAAAGGGAGTGGTCCGGCGCAAAGTTAAATCCCGAAGAACTGTTGCGAAGAGAAAGACTTCTAAGAAATCTATGAAGGGATTGCAAGCAAATTTGAGAAAAATTAACAAGGCTTTGAAGTAATTCTTAATAATAAGGCTTAAAAACTAATTAAAATAACCATTTCTATGCACGAGTTCCAGAGCGGTCAAATGGGATGGACTCAAGATCCATTGGCTTAGTGCCTTCGCAGGTTCGAATCCTGCCTCGTGCACTTGTTTTTAAGAAAAGTAAGGATAAAATATATTATCTACAAACCTTTTTATTGAACCAGAGGCTTAGTTGAACATGGGTAAAATTGATATTCCTCTCGATAAACTGGCAAGCCGATTGAGTATAGGAATTCTTGCCTTAGTTATTTTGATTGCTGGTGGCGGATTGATTATTGCGCTTGATCAGGGACTTGGAACTTCAGAAGGAATGCTTTTGTCTCTAAGTTTTGCTACACATATTGAACCAGGTACACTTAGTAATGCTCAGCTTGGTACTAAAGCTGTTTTTGTAACTCTTGCATTTGCTGGAGAAGTTTTGGCGTTTTATGTCTTCTATGTAATGATTGAGTTCATGCTTTCCGGAGAATTTAATAAGAAGCTTGGTGGAGTAAAGAACATGACTTTAGTTAAACATTTGAAAAACCATGTTATCGTTTGTGGTGGCGGAAGAGTTGGTAGTAATGTTTGTATGAAACTAAAAGATGGTAAAAAAGGTCTTGTTGTTATTGATAATGATGATTCTCGTGTTGAAAGTTTAAAGCGAGCGGGATTTCATGCTATTCTTGGTGATGCTAATGATGAAGCTGTTTTGAAACAAGCCGGTGTTGTACACGCACATTCTTTGGCTGCAGTTATTGGTGATGATGGTGATAATTTGTTGACTATTTTGACTGCTAAGGAATTGAATCCTGATATTAGTGTTGCTGCACGAGCAAATAATGAAAATATTGTTTCTAAATTAAAACATGCGGGAGCAGAAGTTGTTATTCTTCCTGAAGTTGTTGGAGGATTGAAACTTGCTGATGCATTGATGGGTGATATTGATCATAGTCATGTAATTCATCATCCGGAGAACAGAAAACGAAATCATCCAGTTAAACATACTCGCGCTAGTAAAGGCAAACATGTTATTCATTAAATCCGGCAAATTCTTTTATAGCGAGTCTTCATTAATTTCTTATGAAGGATAAGATTATCGAGTTTATCAAAGAGAACGGTCCAAGTTTACCTGTTCAAGTTGTTAGTAAGATTGGTGGAGATAGTTTTATCGCTAATGCTTATTTGTCTGAATTGGTTGATAGTAAATCTCTTCTTCAGAGTTCAGAAAAGGTTGGTTCAGTTCCTTTGTATTACTTAGCTGGTCAAGAGAACTTGATGGAGAAGAAACTTAAAGATTTGAATTTTACGGTTAAGACTGCTCGGACTTTTCAGAAGAAACGGGTTGAAGAGACTCTAGAGCTGGATGCTAAACGAGATGATTTTAACAAGCGGTTGAAAAGGATTGAAGCTGAAGAATCTCAACGGAAAGATAAGAAGAAAAGTGCATTGGAAAAAGCGCGAGAGTTGATTAGACGAACTGTTGAACGTCCGCGAGTTGTTGAAATACCCAAGGTTGAAGTTCCTGTGCGTGTTGAAAGACCTAGAGTTGAATTTCAGCCAAAAGTTTCAAAACCTGTGCGTCCAAAAATTGAAAGACCTAAAGATGTTAAAGCTCCTAGTTTTTCTAAAAATGCATTGGACTTTTTGGAAGGTTTAAATGTTGAAGTTTTGAAATCTGAGAAAATAAAGGATAATTCTGGTGCATTTATTATTCGGGCTCCGTCCTCAGTTGGTCCTTTAAAATTCTATGTTAAGCTTTGGAGTAAGAAACGGTTAAACAAAAGTGATATTGCTGAAAGTTATTCTTTGGCACTTGAGAAAAAGATGCCTGTAATAATTTTGACAAACGGCACTGTGGCTAAAACTACAAGAAAGTATTTGAAAGAAATTGGCGGGTTTGTAAGAGTTCGCGCTTTGAAGTGATTAAATTACTTGTTGTCTTGATCTTGCAAGACCAGTATCTGAATAGAAAGTTGGTGTTTTTCCGAAAACGGTTAAGTCCTGTGTATTTTTGCTAGTTGAATCTACGAACGGTATTTTCATATATTTTGCTTTATTTATTGCGAATTCTCTAATTAATTCTCTTTGTTCGGTATTGTTGGCATAATTATTATTATCGAGAACTAGTACGAATTCATTTCCTCTCAACGCCAAATGTATATTTCCTCTTGCTAGCCATACTCCTTTTTTGGTTGGATCTTTAAGAATTACATATTTTTTAGTTCCATCATTAATTGTTGCAACTAATCCCTTATTTAATTGATCTGGTGATGACCAAGATTGACAAGTTCCCCAATGTTGACCGATATCATGTGATTTATTGAATTCAAATTCATCTGTTAATTGATATTTTTCTGAACCTGCTGAGGCTATGTCTCTTATTACTGCAGATAATGTTCTTGCTAGATCTATTTGTTTTTCACTTTTCAAGTTAGTCAGAAGTTCTTTCATTTGTTTTGTTACTTTGAGTCTTTCTTCAATGTCTCTGGATTTTAGTTTGTATAATATCGGTTCTAAATGTTCTAATAATTTTTTAACTGTGTCTAATTTTTGGTCACTTTTAGAACGTGCTTTTATAGATAATTTTATTGCGTCTATTCTTGATACTATTGTTGTAATATCGATTGAATTCACAGATTGTGGTATTCTTATATAATTCATTGTTTTAATCCATTTTTTTGTTACTGTGCTAGTTAGATTTGTTGTAGTTCCATAGTTTTTCAGTAACTCTGCTAAATCCTTATATTTGAATCCGTTATGTTTTCCAAGCACGAATCTTGCAACTCCTTTCATGTAGATATTATGATATTCCCGTGAGTAATGATTATTCAGATAAAGTACTTTTCTTAATAATTCGTCGTTTTCTATGAGTTTATTGATATTAGCTTTACTTAATGCTGATAGTTCTTCTTTGGCAATGTTTCTTATCGCAATCTCTACTTGTTCTAGTGCCTCATTAAGATCTCTTGATTTTTCTAAATATGATTTAAATTCAACTCTTTTTGACTTAAAGAAGTTAGATTTCATTACTGTTCTAATTCGTTCAAGTAGTTTATTCAATTTTGTTGTAATTTGATTGTTTCCTGTTGCTTCTTTGGAAATTAATGTATCTACTGATTCTAAAATTCCTATATTTGATAATTTATTTAGTCCTTCGAATAATTTTCGTTGTGTATTTATTCCGTTTCTGAACTTTCTGTTGTTTATCAATACATTGTATAGTTTTCTTTTTGAAAGATCAGATAATTTAGTAAATCCGTTGTCTCTTGCGCTAAGAAATAATGTTGGATATAACTTCACGAATAATTTGTATCTTTTTTCTTGTTCGTTTGTATCTTTTATTCCTTTTGGACTTATATGTGTATATATAAAATCAATTAATTCTTGCGGTGTTCTCTTTTTATTCTTGATACTATTGTTGTAATATCGATTGAATTCACGATAATGAAAAGCGCTTATTAAGTTATATACTACTTCTGCTGCTTGATCGCTATTCCATCCTAAATGATATATTAATATATTTAACATTTTTTTTGTATGGTGCCCATCAAGAATTAACTTTGATAGCTCATTCATTGCACTTGCATCTCCTCTTCTCAGTTCTTCTTCAATTAGTGTTTTTGCTATATTTAGTTCTTGTCGGTTAGAGATACTTCCTTTTGTACGGATTAGTTTACTAATAATTGAAAAATGTTTAGATGAAATTGCTAAACGTAATATTTGTCCAATCATTTCAGTTGGGAATTCAGATAGTTGATTGTAATTCTTCTCGACAAAGTATTCTACATCTACATTAACTGTCTTCAGCTTTTTCAAATAACTGGTGATTTTTGCAAATACTTCTTGCCTTTGAGTACTTGTGAATAAGGATAACGGTAAGTTTAACCTTGAAAATAATTTGATGAATTGTTGTGGAGTGTGTGATAGTATAAATGGAATTACGAGTTCTCTTGTTCCTTCTGTTGCGCTAGATAAACTTGGTCTGTCGAGAATTAGCTTAGCTCTAGAACCTACTTTGAATAGTTTTACGTTACTTTGATTGAAAATATATTCTAATACAAAATTCATATCTATCTCGCCTCTTGATGATTTTTTTAATACTTCGTTGAGGATATCTTTTTTTACTTTGCTTAAAGATTCATATCGCATTAATAACCAAATTAATATAACTGATGCTGAATTTCTTTTTCTGGTTCGTTGTAATATATTTACTAATAGTCGATCTTGTAATTTTCTTAACTCCTTCATCTTTGTTCCGGTTCGTAATACTGCAATACTATATCCGATTGAAAAAGGTTGAGACAAAGAATTTAATAGATATTCATTGAAAAACTTGAATGTTGCTAATTTTTCAAACACATCGTTACTATAAGGGCTAGTTAGTGAGTTTAGAAATAGTTTTGTGTTATTTTCAAGTGAAGGGCCATAAAACAGATATTTTTCTTCAAGAACAAATAGTTCTGCTCTTGAAGTTGGAGGTAAACGTGCGTTAATACAGCAAAGCGGACGACCTACATTAGTTTGTTCTGAGAAAAAAGATTTGGGTTTGGAGTTTATGAACTCAACTAACTTATTGATTCTTTGTTTTAAATCAGCAGATGCTTCGCTATTTTGTTGTGAGTGCTCATTATTAAAACTGGGTTCCAAGTCTACCATAATTTCAGCTGCGTCTTTGTTTCCAGTCTGCACACTGTGTTCCAATGTTGAGATATTTTTCTCCCAGAAATATGTTGGAACCCATTGAATTTGCCAAGAATGATGGATTAAATTTTGTGCCATTAGATTAAATGCCACTGCTGGATTAGATTGTATAAGGATTTGATACTTTACTAATTCTTCTTTGCTCCTACTATTCCATCCGGGTTTTTGATTGGCAGCAACAATGTCCCCATATTTTTTTAGTACTTCTTCTTTGGTGAGAATAATTTTTGCCATTTATGATTGTTGTTCTTAATAATTAAAAAGTATTTCCAATAAAAATCTTGAAAGAATAATTTCAAGATCGCTTTAATATTTATAGCGAGAGCAGGATTTGAACCTACGACCTCCGGGTTATGAGCCCGACGGGCACTCCAGACTGCCCCACCTCGCTGGAAAATGCTCTAATTTTAGCTTTAAAAGAGTTTTGATGAACGACATCAAGCTTATAAATTTGAGTTAAAGAATTAACTATGATTTGTGGAATTGATGAAGCTGGGAGAGGTCCGATTGTTGGTCCATTAGTTATGGCAGGAGTTTCCGTTACTGAAGACAAGATTGAACTCTTGAAAGCTATGGGAATAAAAGATTCTAAATTGATTCCTGCTGAGAAACGTGAAATACTTTTTGATGAGATTATCAAACTCGTTGATTCTTATGATATTATTGAAATCTCTGCTGAAGAGATTGATGAATATCAAGAAAGAGGAATTAATCTGAATCAAATGGAGGCTCGTGTTGCTGCAAAGATAATTAACAAATTAAAACCGTCTAAAGTTTATGTTGATAGTCCTGAGCCTGCAAATGGTGGAGCAAAATTTGGAATAATGATTAATGAATTCTTAAATGTTAAACCTGAAATAATTGCTGAACATGGAGCTGATGCAAAATATGTTGTGGCAGGAGCTGCTTCAATATTGGCTAAAGTTTCGAGAGATAGAGAAGTTGCTAGAATTGTTGAAGAGGTTGGAGCAGAAATTGGCAGTGGTTATCCTCATGATCCTCGTTGTAAAGCTTATTTAGCAGATAATTTCAGAGGTCCGATTCATAAATATCTTCGAAAGTGCTGGGCAACATATAAGCGATTGAATGAAGCGCAAGGCCAGAGCAACTTGTCAGAGTTCTAGTAAGGATTTTATAGCTTAGCATACTTATTTCTTTATGAATCATAAACATCCTACTCTTCTGACATTGAATGATTCTAAAAACTCGGTTTCTAAATTAGTCTCAGCATTAAATTCTCTTGCTAATAAAACTCGCACCAGGATTACAGGAGTTAGTATATTTAGTCGTCGAGATGGAGTTTTGGAAGTTGAAATAACTCATAATTCTGTAGATGAAACTCATGATAATATTTTGTATAAAGACTTTAGTTTGGGATCAAATGCAGGTTTTAGAGAAATTGTAAAGCGTATTAATTCTGTTGCAAATGATAAAACTGTAAAAATTGTTAATGTTGTTTTTGGATCGCGTGGAAGGGATATAAATCATCTTGAAGTACATGCAAGAAAATTACGTAGAAGTTAGTATTAGTTTTCAATACTCTTAAATAAGTGTCTGGACTAAATTGGATATGGTTAATCTTTCTCGGAGAAAATCTACTTCTGACCTTCAGAAAGCAAGAATTGGTTCAACTATTGTTCTTGCAGGGTGGGTAGAAAAATCCAAACATTTAGGTAAGTTAGCGTTCTTGAGTTTACGAGATCGCGAAGGTTATGCTCAGATTGTTGCTAATAAAAAATTTATGGGATTACAAAGTTTAAAAGATTTGACTCGGGAAAGTGTTGTTTCAGTTAAGGGAAAAGTTAAGACTTCAAAAGCTAAAATTGGTGGAAAAGAATTGGAACTTATTGAATTAGAAGTTTTGAGTCGAGCAGAAGTACCGCTTCCGATTGAATTCTTGGGTGGAACAGTTGAAACTGATATGAGTAAAAGATTAGATTATAGATATCTAGATTTAAGAAATCCGAAAGTCCTTGCAATATTCAAAGTGCGTTCAGTTATGTTGAATGCTATTCATAAATTCTTTAGAGATAATGATTTCTTGGAAATGCAGACTTCTAAAATTTCTGAGGCAGGGGCAGAAGGTGGAGCTGAATTATTTAAATTGCCTTATTTCAAAAAGACGATAGCTTTGAATCAAAGTCAACAATTGTATAAACAATTGATTATGATCTCTGGATTTGAGAAAGCTTACGAGATTGGTACTAGTTATCGTGCTGAAAAAAGTCACACCCATCGCCATTTGACTGAGTTCTGGCAATTAGATGTTGAAATGTCATTCATTGATGGAATTGGTGAGATTATGAAAACTCAAGAAAAATTACTCGTTTCTGTTTTGAGAGCAGTAAAGAAAGAATGTAAACCTGAATTGGAATTGCTGAAAGCAAATATTGATGTTCCTAAACTTCCGTTTCCAAAGATTTCGCACGTAGATGCATGTAAGTTATTGAAATTAAAGCAAGGTACAGATATTGGAACTGAAGCTGAGCGAAAACTTGGTAATCTTGTTAAGAAAAAATATAAAACTGATGCTTTTTTCTTGATTAATTTCCCTGAGAATCTTACTAAGTTCTATGCAATGCATGATGGAAAAATTGGTCGATATGTTGACTTAATCTACAAAAATAATGAGATTAGTTCTGGTGGACAAAGAGAACATAGATATGATATTTTGATTAATCAGATTAAAAATAAGAAATTAAATCCAAAAGATTTGGAATTTTACACAACACCATTCAAATTTGGTGCTCCGCCACACGGAGGATTTGGAATGGGTATTGATAGAATGCTAATGTTCATATTGAATTTGCCAAATGTTCGAGAAGCAGTTTTATTCCCTCGAGATGTTGAAAGGACCGGTCCGTAGAAGTTTTTTTATAGCTCCGCGTAATTAAACAGCTATGCGAAAGACATTCATCACTAACTTGAAGTTAAAGGGTTTTAAGAGCTTTAACAAACATGTTAATATTCAGTTTGGATCTGGTTTTAATTGTATTGCGGGTGCAAATGGAAGTGGTAAATCCAATGTTATGGACGCGCTGTGTTTTGTTCTTGGTCGGTTATCTACTAAAAGCATTAGAGCAGACAATTATGGTGGATTAGTTCATAAAAATAATAATTACCGTTCAAATGGTGCTTCTGTTGCTCTAACTTTGGATAATTCTTCGGGGATCTTTGGACTACCTGATAAAAAAATTGAGGTTGCTCGAGAGATTTCAAAGGAAGGTAAGAGTCGTTATCTAATTAATAACAAACGTGCAACTCGAACGCAGATTTTAGAACTTTTAGAAATGAGTCAGATTCGTCCAGAAGGTCATAATATTATTTTGCAAGGAGATATTTCAAGTTTTATTACAATGCGTGCGGTTGACAAACGTAAGTTGATTGAAGACATTGCAGGAATTGGTGTTTATGAGCGGAAGAAAGATAGTGCTATGAAGAATTTGGACAAAGTTGAAGAAAAATTGCGAGAAGTCCAGATTGTTATGAATGAAAAGAAATCTTATCTTAATTCTCTTGAAGGTGATCGGAAAGTTGCTGAACAATATAACTCTTACAATTCTGAATTAAAAAGTGCAAAGTCTACGGAATTGAGTCTGAAACATAATTCTGCAGCGTCTCGAAAAAGCCAAATCGCTAAGAAACTTGAGATTGTTGAGAAGAAACAAAAAGAATACAAGAAAAAACTTACTGAACTGAATGATAAAGTTAAAGTTTTGCAAAATAAAATTGATATTGTTGAGAAAAAGATTGAGAAAAAGGGAGGAGAAGAACAACTTATTTTACAGAAAGATGTTGAAAATTTGAGAATTGATTTAGAAAATGCTAAAAATTTAGTTATAAGTTCAGAAAATGAAATTCGCAGAGTTGAGGATCGGAAAGGTAATTTGAGTAAAAGTCTTGCAGACATTAAAGGAAAAATTAAGATGTCTTCTGATGAACTGAATGAACAAAAGTTGGAATTGAGAAAACTTGAAGGAAGGGAAAATGAAATTAAAAAATCATTAGGTCTGTCTAGTGTTTCTGTTTCTGATATTCAAAAGAAGTTGGATGGAAAGGAATCTGAACTTGAACAGTTTAGAGAATCTGATTTTGAATTGAAGAGTGAGAAAAATAAAATTGAGGGTGAGCTTGAAGTATTTAGAATTAAGGTCGCTGCACTTGGTGAAAAAATTACTGAGATTGTTAGAATTGAAAAAATGCTTTCAGGAACTAAAGGTAAAAAAGATAAATATCGAGAAGTCTTGATGGAAATTAATTCTATGACTGATCGCGATGCTGAAATTTTTATTGAAATCAAAGAACAACGTAGGGAAATGTTGGATAAGGAAAGTGCCTTGTCTAGAATCCAAATGGAGATGAATTCGAGTTATTCTTTGTTGATGAGAAATAAAGCAATTGGTGCAATTATGAAGCACAAGCAAAAACTTGGAGAAATTTATGGAACTGTTGCTGAACTTGGGCAAGTTGATTCAGAATATTCTACTGCGCTTAAAGTTGCAGCCGGATCGAGATTAAAAAATATAGTTGTTAAAGATGAGAAAGTTGCAATCAAGTGTTTGAAATTCTTACGGGATAAAAAATTAGGCGTTGCTACATTCTTACCTCTTTCAAAAATTAAAGCTTCTTCTGGTGGACATGTTCCTCAAGGTTCGGGAGTCATTGGTAAGGCTTCTGACTTAGTTGATTGTAAACCTGAATTCAGAAAAATATTTTCTAATATTTTAAGAAATACAATTATTGTTAATGATACTAATACTGCACGTGCGGTTGGAATTGGAAGTTATTCCATGGTTAGTTTGGAAGGCGATGTATTTTCAGTTGGTGGTGCAATCTCTGGTGGTTTCAGAAGAGAAACAGGAATTGGTTTTGGAAAAAAGACAGACTCAGGTGATATTGATAAGAAAATTTCTGAGCTGGATAAATTCAGAATTAAAGTTAAGGCGCTTGAGAAAGAGCGAGATAATATTGATAGAGAACTTATTGGTTTACGTAAAATGAAAATTGAAATTGAAAGTGGAATGAGTTCATTAGAAGTTCCTAAAGAAAGTTCAAATGAATTGAAAGTTCGGCAAAAAGATTTATTGACTGGTTTGAAAAATCGCGAGTCTCGATTGAAAGATATTGCTAAAGTTTATGAAAAACTGAAAGATAAAATTCAGAAATTGACTATTGAACGAAATGCTGCAAAATATAATTTAAAGGAATTGCAATTTGGAAGTAAAAAGAAAGAGCTTGATAGAATTGATTCAAATAAACGAGATGTGGGAAGTAAGATTGCAACAATCAATGCAACTTTGGAAAATGCACTTATTCCTGAGCGAGATAATATTGACCGAGTTATTTCTGGTCTACTTAAAGAGAAACTAGAATTTAATGATCAGATTAATAAAAAGAAAACTCAGATTAATGAATTCAAAAATCGACTTTCAGTTAAAGAACGCGAAGAGAAAGAATTTTACGGACAACTAAAAAAATTATTTACTGATAAAAGTAAACTTTCTGAATTGTTTAAAAAAGAGCAAGAACGAACTAAAAATCTTGAATTGAAAAGTGTTGGAGATAATGAAGGTTTGAATGCCTTGTCTATTGCACGGGCCAAAGTTGATTCTGAATTGAGTTCAGTTAGGGAAGAGCTTGAAGAGTACAAAGGAATTAATACCTTACCTTACTTGAAAACTGTTCAGGCAGCTAAACAGAAACAAAGTGATATGAGTCGTAAGTTGCGGAGTTTAGGTAATGTTAATTTGAAAGCTCTTGAAATTTATGACGATGTTAAAAAAGAATGGGATAAATTGAACTGGCGAGTTGGTAAGCTTGATAGTGAGCGTCAAAGTATTGTAGATGTAATTAATACAATTGAAACCAAAAAGAAAGTTTCATTTATGGATGCATTTAATTCTATTGCAGGGAATTTCTCAAAGATTTATGGTAGTATAAATAATGATATTGTTACTGGAAATCTACTTTTAGAAAATCCAGAAAATCCGTTTGATGGTGGAGTTATGATTAAAGTTATTAAACCCGGATCAAATGCACTTACTGCTCTAAGTGGTGGTGAAAGTGCAATGGTTGCGTTATCTTTCTTGTTTGCAATTGCTGAACATAATCCGACGCCATTTTATCTTCTTGATGAAATTGATGCACCTCTTGATGGAGTTAATGTTGAAAGAATGGCTGAACTTTTGAAGGAATATTCCGCTCGATCACAAATTATAATTGTCAGCCATAAGGATTCTGTTATGTCTACTGCAGATATATTGCATGGAATTTGGATGAACAAAAAACAAGGAGAGAGTTATATTAGTAGTATGAGGGTGAAAAACTAAAATGAGTCAAAGTGAATTATTTAGTGCAATTTTATCTGAAGATGATATCAAATGGCAATCAATAATTTATGAATTAATCCGAAGTAAAAAAATTGATCCTTGGGATATTGACATTCAAAAATTTGCCAATGAATATATTGAGACTATTAAAAAATTAAAACGATTGAATTTTAGAATTTCGGGAAAAGTTATTTTATCTGCTGCGCTATTACTGAAAATCAAAACACGTCATCTTGGTCTTGATGATTTTATTATGTTGACAAATGATGATGAAGATAATTTTGAAGATGGAGACTTTGAATTTGATGAAGATGAATATATTGATCCTGATGAAGCAAAAATTATGAAACTGTCCAATCATATTCGACATAATACTAAAAGAAAATATTTAATTCAGCATAAAACAGTTACTCCTCGTAGCAGAAAGGTTACAGTTGTAGAGTTGATGGGTGCATTGAAGAAAGCTATTGAAGTTGATCGTCGTAGGGAAACTCGCCGAGCAATGGTTGAAGATTTTGAAGATGTTACAATTGATCCAGAACAAATTTTTGAAGCAAAGAAGGAAAAAATTACTGATCGAATTAAAAAGATACATTCTGATGTTTTGAATATGTATGGTAAAACTAATTCTCATGTTGATTTTGATGAGTTGGTTGGTGATCTTGATTACAAAGAAAAAATATCAATATTTTTACCTTTGTTGCATTTAGCAAATCATGGTAAAGTTAATATTATACAGGAAAAATCTTTTGATAAAATATTATTGGAGGTTTTGAAAAATGGAAGATACTAAAGCCAAAGTTGAAGCATTGTTACATTGTAATGCAAAGGGTTACACTGTTGAGGAAGTTTCTAAACATACCGGAATTAGAAAAAAGGGTTTGATTAAAGATGCATTGCATCATTTGCGGATTGATTATATTGAAAGGAATGGTGGATTGAAGATTGATGAAGTTGAGGGTATTTGGAAAATGATGGTTAAAGATGCTCATGTTGAAGCAGTTACTGAAGCTGCACGTCCCGAAATTGATAAAGCTATTTTGCAAACGCTTGCTTATATTGCTCACAAACAACCAATTCGTCAGGCAGATGTTGTTCGAATTCGTAGTAATAAAGCATATGGTCATATTTCTGAATTAGTCAAACATGGATTTATTGAGGCTAGGAAAGATGGTGTTTCGAAAAAGTTGAGCACCACTCGTAAATTTTATGATTACTTTGATCTTCCTGATGGCGAACCTTTTGAGTTAGAAGAATAAACTCTTATACTTTATTTTCTTAGTTTTTACATGCGCGCACTAACTTCCCTTGAATTGAGAATTGTTGTTGAAGAAATTAGAAGTGACTATCTTAATTCTAAACTTGCTAAAATTTATCTTCCTAAATCCAAGACTTTGAGACTTGAACTGCATCGTGCAGGTCAGGGTCGAAGTACTTTAATTGTTGATTCAGGTATTGGAATGTATTTGTCAAAATTTAAGTTTGAAAATCCAATGGTTCCTCCTGCGTTTGCAATGTTCTTGAGGCGGCATTTACTTCAAGCCACCTTGAAAGATGTTGTTCAACGAGGATCTGAAAGAATAATTGAGTTTAGATTTAATACAAAGAATGGAACTCGGTTTTTGATTTGTGAGTTGTTTGGAAAAGGTAATTTTATTCTGACTGATACTAAATATTCTATTTTGAACTCTGCAGTTATTCAGAAAACAAAAGATCGAACGATTAGAAAGGGTGAAATTTATGAATATCCTGAACAAAGTTTTGACGTTTTGAGTTTATCTCGAAAAGATTTTGATAATGGACTGTCTGCTTGGGAGAAACATTCAATTGTGAAGTATTTGGCAAATGGTTTGAGTCTTGGAGGTCGCTATGCTGAAGAGGTTTGTATTAATTCAGGTGTTGATAAAAATAAGAAAGTTTCTGAATTAAGTAAAGATGATAAAGGAAACGTGTTTGCTTCCTTAAGGGATTTGTTAATTAATTTTGATTCTCCAAAACCTGTTGTTGTTATGTCTGAGGAAAAACACGTTGACTCACTTCCATTTATTCTAAATGAATTCAAAAATAAAGATACTAAAACAGTTAAAACTTTTAGTGAGTCTGTTGATCTAGTTTTTTCTGAAGGTAAAGTTGAAAAAGTTAGGAAGGAGAGATTTAAATCATTTAACAAGAAAATTGAGAAAATTGAGAAAATTGTTTATAATCAAAAATCTGCAGTAGAAAATTTGAAGAAAAAACGTTCAGACTTGAAAAATAAAATTGAAATTGTTTATAGAAATTATCAATACATTTCAAAGATAATTGATCGATTGAAAAAAGCTAGATCTGCTGGACATGAATGGTCTGAGATTATTGAAGCTGCAGAAAAAGAAAAAGCTTCAGGATTAATTGAGGCAGGGATGTTTCGTAAAATAGATTCCAAAGAAGGACTAGTTATTTTGGAAGTTGAAGGTTGTTTGATTGAAATTCGCTTAGCAGATAAAATTGAAAACTTTACAGATACGCTCTATCATAAAATTAAGTCAATGAATTCTAAAATCCTTGGTGCTGAACGTACAATGAAAAAATATGCTTCTGATAGGGATAAATTATTGAAAACTAAGGAAACTCTTGTTGAGCGTGTTGAATCTTCTTTACCAAAAGCTCGCGTTGCAGTCAAAAAAGAATGGTATGAAAAATTCAGATGGTTTTTTACTTCAAATGGTATGTTGGCAATTGGTGGTCGTGATGCTACTTCTAATGAAATTTTAATAAAGAAACATATGGAAGTTGGAGATTTTGTATTTCATACCTCAATGGCAGGTAGTCCGTTCTTTCTTCTTAAGGATGGAAAAAATATAGGAAAAGAAATCGATATTGAAGAAGTTGCAATTGCTACTGCATCATATTCTAGAGCTTGGCGAAATGGGTATAGAACTCAAGAAGTTTTCTATGTTCGACCTGAACAAGTTAGTAAGAAAGCTGAGGCCGGAGAATTTCTTGCCAAAGGTAGTTTTATGGTTCGGGGAAAGAGGGAATTAATTAGTCCTGAACTTGAAATTTGTGTTGGTATAATTAAAAATAAAGTTATTGGAGGACCTAAAAGTATATTTGATGATGAATTTTTTTGTTTAATACCTGGAAAAAGTAAAAAATCAGAAATTGCCAAAAAAATAGCGCGGGAATTGAAAGTTAGTGTTGATGAAGTTATGTTTGTTATTCCTACTGGAACAAGTGATATCATCGGTTGATTTATAAGAATTTGTTATAATCCAATATATGGCTGATATAAAATGGTTTGCAAATAAATCGGTTGATTTAATGGATAATTTTAATGTTTCTAAAACTGCAAAAATAGCTGATCTTGGTTGCCAACACGGAATTGTATTGGCGCTCTTAAAGAAAAATGGTTATACCAATCTTACTGGTTATGATATCTTGAAGTCCAAAAGAATTCCAAAAGGGATTAAATTTGTTAAAGTTGATTTGAATGTTTCGAAGCTTAAAGCGAAATATGATATTCTATTATCTTCAGAAGTTATGGAACATTTAGAAAATCCCTATCATTTTATGAAACTTTGCTCTAAATCTTTGAAGAAAGGTGGAAAGTTGATAATTACAACACCAAATCAACAAAAATTTATGGATAAAGTTTTCTTTTTTGTTTTTGGAGAAAATACTCGATTTAGAATTATGAGAAATAATCGCGTTTTCCTAACTCGGCGAATTCTTAATGCAATGATTGGAGAAAATAAACTGAAAATAATAAAATGGAGTTATAATTATAGTAAATTTCCTGGGATAAATTCATTTTCATTTTTCCCAACTCGTTGGTTTGGAAATTCTCATTACATAATTTTGGAAAAATTATAATCTCTTGTCAATATCTTCTTCTGTCCAACCAACGCTCATGAGCTCTGACTTGATTTTATAATTGGATTTTGATCCTTTTGCATAGCGAATATAATCTGAAAGTGGATCTCCTGTTGAAATAAATGCTGTTGCTGTGACTTTATTTCTTTTCAGAGTTCCGTTAATTCCGAGTAATATTAGAATAATACCAATTATTGCCAGAGCCGCGATTACTGTTAGAATTATTCCTGAATTATTTTTAATTGTTTTTGTAGCAGATCCCGTTATTATACTTGATCCAGGAATTATAAATGCTGAAGAAACGAAAACTAATATCATTCCCATTCCTGTAAACATTAATGTTAGTATTGTTTCCTCTCTCATGAATTAGTAATACGCTGTTTATATTTAAATTTTGACCAAACCTTAAATAGTTTTACTCCTATATATCTAAATGAAAAAAGTGATAGACGCGGTTGAAAGTATGGTTACTATTGATCCTAGTGAATCTGAAAGATTATCTGCGATTATGACTGAATTTGAAGAAAAAGTTAATGCTGAATTGGATAAACAAGGAATTGTTGCAAAGTTATTTGTTGGTGGAAGTGTTGGAAAAGGTACTTGCTTGCCAGGAATTAGAGATATTGACTATTTTATGCGATTTGATTTGAAAAAATATGGTGAAGAAGATATTTCTGCAATTTGTGAAGGAGTATTGAGTGGGATTTTCAAAAATGTCTTGCGGTTAAAGGGTTCTCGTGATTATTATCAGATTAATTTGAAGGAATTTGAGATTGAAATTATTCCTGTGTTATCTATTCGAAGTATTGGTCAGGCTAAGAATCTTACTGATCAATCACCCTTTCATGTTAATTGGATTAAGAAAAAGGTAAAGGGGAATAAAAATCTGGATTTTGAGATGCGTCTCGCGAAGCAATTTTTTAGGGCTTCTGGTGTTTATGGTGCTGAATCGTGGATTGGTGGATTTTCAGGGCATGTTACTGAAATTCTTGTTACTCAATATAGTGGTTTTGAGAAATTATTGAAAGCAGTTGTTAAATGGGATGTAAAAACAATTATTGATATTGAAAAGGTGTATAAGGGAAAGGATATTTTGGAGCTATTGGATGAATCTAAAACTCAGGGTCCTTTGGTTGTAATTGATCCTATTGATAAAACTAGAAATGCTGCTGCTGCTCTCGGTTTGGATAAATTTGATCTATTAAAGGAAAAAGCTGTGGGATTTTTGAAGAAACCGAATAAAAAATACTTTGAAGAGGTTGAAATTAGTCTCTCTGATGTTAAAAAGTTAGGTGCTAAGAATAAAGCGTTTATTTGGAAAGCTCCTCCTGAAGATAGGAAATTGGATGTTTCTGGAGCCAAAATGGTCAAATATATTGAAAAAATTGTCCGTTTGTTTGAAGAAAATAATTTTATTGTAATTGACAGCGGAATGTATTGGAATAAACGAGATGACGGACTTGTTTGGGTATTTGTTGACAAGAAGGATTTGTCAAAGAAGCAAATATTGAAAGGTCCTCCAACTTATGGTGTGCAAAATCATATTCTTGCTTTTAAGAAAAAGTATGCGCGTCGAAAGAATTGGCGAGAAGGATATAATTATTATGCTGAAGTTCCTAGAAAATATACTAAGACTGAGCAGATTATAAGATTGATAAAGAAAGATTCTGAATTCTCAGTTCTAAAATTGACAAAATGAAGCGTTTGATTAAGAAACAGTGGGATAAAATTTCATCTATTGGTACATATCGACGGAATTTGGGAATTGATCTGTCAAAATATGTTTCGGGTCGGAATTTGAAGATTTTGGACTTAGGATCTGGCGGTCGTCGCGGCTTGGATAAATTTGGGAAAGTGATTTATAGTGATATTTCTTTGAAAATGCTTCAACAAGGTGAATTAAGCACAGGAGTTAATTTAGATGCGTCTTCTTTGCCATTTAAAGACGCGAGTTTTGATGTTGTTACTAGCATTGCAATGTTCCATCATTTACCAACTAAGAAGGATAGATTGAATTTTTTGAAGGAAGTCAGACGTGTTTTGAAACCCGGTGGCATTTCAGTCATAAAGTTTGGTTTTATATTAGGGGAAGCTGAATCTCAAATTAAAGTAAAATGGGCTAATGTTGATCGATTCTATTATTCTATGTCGTTAGAAGGTTTGAAAAAAATAGTTGAGAAGGTTTTCTCTAATTATCGTGTCAAGATGGGTGAATATTCCTCACGAGAAGTTAAATATTCTAAAAATCATGTTGAAAAAGTTTCAAAGTTTGGAAACTATGAACTTGTTTTAAGAAAATAAAGGAACAGACCTAAAGGTCTGCTCCGCTATAAACTTGTACTGCTGTTTGTCTTGTTGGTTTCTTATCTGCTATAATATATTTAATCTCAGCAGAATCTGCAGCTTTGATAATTGCTGCATTTGTTTTACCATCCATGACAATTGCATGTGCTCCATCGATATCTTCAAGAGTTGAAGCTAGTTCTTTTACTGGAACTCTTCCGAGAGTTTGTAATCTCTCGTCAAGAATTAAAGCTGCTCCGTCTCCTACGATTTCTTCTTTCAGATTCTTCAAATCGGAAGTATCTTTTGGAAGTGAGACTGTACTTCTTCGTGAAGTTCGTCTAGCAGGTTTAGTATCTCTAGTTGGTCTAGAGGTTTTGCTAGTTCTTGAAGTAGTAGTTTTAGTCTTACCTCGAAGAGCTGTAATAATCTCTTTTTGAGTAAGTTCTTCAACTTCTTTTCCGTCTGGTGCTTTTGTAACCAATTTGATATTAATTTCCTTTGTTAGGTTCTTAATAATTAGGTCTCCGCCTCTATCTCCATCTACGAATAAAGTGATATTTTTTCCTTTAACGAGATCTGGAAGACTTCTTGGTAATTTAGCTCCATTTAATGCGACTGTATTTTTAATTCCGTATCTTAGTAAATTAACTACATCTGCACGTCCTTCTACGATTATTACATCGTCAGAAGTATCGAAATCTGGTCCACCTGGAAGTTTATCATCTCCGTAGTGTTCCACATCTCCTATTCGTACATCTTCAGATACTTCAAGCTTCATTTCCTTGACATCTGGTTGAGATTCAATTAATTCTCTCAGCAAGACTTTTGCTCGCTTCATGACATAATCTCTCTTAGATTGTCTTACGTCTTTGATGCTCTTAACACGAATTTTTGACTCTGATGGTCCAACTCTATCTATTGTCTCAATTGCAGCTCCTACGAGCGCAGTTTCAGACTTTCCCATACTTGATGGAATTATGATTGTTCCAAAAGTTTTTCTGTCTTTTTTTGTAAGTGTTACTTCTATACGTCCTATTTTACCGGACTTTTGTAATTCTCTTAATTCTAGATCATCACCTAATAGACCTTCAGTTTGACCGAATACTGCTCCGATCACATCTGGTCGTTCAGCTAGACCACTTAATCTTATTTCAGCATTAATATTATACTTTATTGACACTGGACTTATTTTTCCCATTTTTATTTCTCCTCAGAAATCAAACATAGCGTTAGCGCTATACTACTCGGTTATTGTTGCCTTTCGGCGAATACTCAAAAAGAGTATGAAGTGAATAGTGATTTTGAATCAGTATGATTTCTGATTATACTTTAAAGGTAATAATGTCATTTAAAAGCTTTATGGAAGTTATTCTCTGGACTTATTCATGTGTTTATCTACTTCGTCATCGCTTAGTCCTTTTCCAAGTAGTTTTTGTCTAATTTCTTCATTTGAAAGTCCTTTGTCTTTCTGATCTGAGATAAAACCAGACATTTTTCCAGTATCTTTCTTTTCTTTGACTGGTTCTTCTGCTTCAAACGTTTCTGAGTCTAAATCAATTGGTTCTGGTTCTTTCTTTTTGCTGAAAAGTCCTTTCTTGAATGCGAAATATGCTCCACCCATTAGTGCTAATACTGCTATGATTATAAGCCATCCTGCTGCGCTACCTTTTGTTCCGTCATCTTCATCCTCTCCTGCGCCTGGAGCTCCCCAATCATATCCTCCGCCCGTTCCGTCATTTTCGGCACCTGCATCTACTGTTTCTGAATCGTCATCTTCTTCTTTGTCATCTTCTTTATCATCTTCTTTATCATCTGAAATTATAATATTAGTCATGTTCAAAGTTATAGTTTCTTCTCCAATATTATTGAAATTGTCTTTTACGTTTAATGTAATTATGCAGATATCTTGAGCGCATGCTGTTTCAAATTTATGATCTACTGTTTCTCCTGTTTCTTTCGGTGAGCCGTCTCCGAAAGTCCAAATATATTCTTTTATTATTCCATCTGAATCTCTTGATGAACTTGCATCGAAAGTTATTGTTTCTCCGATGGAGATGTTAGTTACATTTGTTGAAATAACTGCGCTTGGTATTTTATTTTCATATTGAGTACATGCTGCTTCGTTTGGATTAAGAGAATTTAGTGCTCCAACTTCTTTTGCAAGATATCCTGGAATACAACACCATTCTGATCCTTCAATTCTTTCTCCAGTGTTTCCATATTCACAAGATTGTGAGTAAACTCCAAAGGGACTTTCTTCTCCTTCTTCGTTTGTTGGTGTTTCTAGCGCTTCGTCAGGAGCATCTGAAGGAAGAAGGAAGAAGTTTACTGGTGTTAATAATTTGGGATTATTATTTTTGTAGAATATCATTGCACTTATTGTGCATTGTACGTCTTCACATCCATCATTATTCGTGTCTGAGGCTGCAGCTTCTAATGGGCATAAATCGTCCACATTATTAACTCCATCCATATCACTATCTTCATCTGATGGATCTGCTACTGCGCCTCCAGAGGTCAAATCAGGGATTATTGGATCATCACTTAATCTCTTAAGTTTTATCTGTACTGCTCCGAAAGTTTTACATTCATCCAGCAAATAACTATTAATGAACGTTTCATCTATTGAATTTTGTGTAGAAACACCTGCTGGATTGAGTTTGAATTCCATCGGTATTTCATGACTATAATAGTTTGGAGTAAGACAAGAACAATCCAAATCTTCTTCTACAATATTATTTGATGATTCATAATCAATTGTTATAGCTATTCTGTTTCCGCTATACACATTACATGCATTTGTATCATCTAACGATTCAGCACAGATTAGAGTTCCAGCATCATTAATTATTTGCTTATTTTCTTTTATTCCATTGAACCAATAAACTATATCAATTTTTTTGTCGAAATATGAAAAAAATCCATTAATATCTTCACCCAAGTTTCTTATTATTCCAGTGATTGGAACTCCTGCTTTTCTGTTAGAGCTTATTATAATTTCTGATTTTTGTTCATTTGAACATCCATTATCTTCGACTATATTTTCAACTGTTCCGGGGCATAAATCTGCTGAGTTTGGTATTTTGTCTCCATCATCGTCAGGACAGCCATTGATTCCAGCAGATCCGTCTTCGTCAGTATCTGTTCCACCCGCAGTTAGAAGACAGTCATCGATATCATTCAGTACTCCATCTGCATCAAAGTCTAGTTGTAAATTTGAACATCCTGAAGTAGATACAGTCTCGTCAGTAGGAGTATCTGGACAGTTGTCTGACTCATCTTTAATTCCATCTTGATCTGCGTCGGGACAACCAACAGAATTTACGGTTGTGACTTGAGTATCATCACATTCATCAAGATCATTAGTAATTCCATCACCATCTGCGTCTAATTCGGAAGGTAAAAGTTCTACGGAGGGAGTTCCTGGATTAAATAAAATAAGTAGAGAGTTTGATTGATAAAATGAATCAGGATCAGAGTTTGATAATACAATATCTTCAGTGCCATCGCGATCTACGTCTCCAATACTGAGTTCTTGGACACAATCATTTAGCTCGGAATTTTCAACTGTAAATTCAGTGAAATCATAATTTCCTTCACCAAAATATACCTTCAAATTTTTTCCCCTGTTCGAAGAAGTTGAGGAACACGCTTCACTGACTATGATATCCATCTCTTCGTCATTATTGATTAATCCAAACTTTGCATCAACAAAGTTTATATTAAATTGTTTTTTTAATGCGAGATTATGATTGTATAAATATAGTTTGGATTTATCTTGGTTGCTAGCAAGAATATAATCTTTGGATACGTCTTCAACGTGAGATAAATCTATATTCATGTCGGTGCTAGGCACATTATCCATCTCAGAATAAATATCCGTCTCCTCATCTATGTCCCAGGTAGGATAAATATTATAATTTAGTTTGTATTTTCTTAGAGTTTGTTCAGGATAAGCAGCTATCCACCGGTTGGGAACAAGATTAGAATCAGAAGCTGTATACGTGCAGGTATAGTAACTTACAATAGACTTAGATGAATATGGAAGTTCGGAATTGGACTCCTCGACTTCGTCCGCCGAATTAATACATTTATCAATAGGATTTATCCAAATGAAAGTATCTGGAGAAATGAAAGTTATATTTTCCACATAGTTAGGTATTTTGTACATAGTTGGGTCATCCCAAAAAAGGTTATCGTTCTGTCCTGTGGATTTTAAAACCAACATAAAATGATATCCGTCTCCACGTTCTGCACCTCCGCTATTTTTCCGTCTTGAAATAACAACTAATTCCAAACTTCCATCTGAATCTATGTCTATTATTTCAAAACTTTGAACGTAGTAAAAGCTCGGTTCGCCACCGTCAGCAGGAAAGTTATGTAGAGAAGTATGATATTGAGAGGTGTAAGATTTTGATTTATCGCTGATATAATAATCAATTCTATCATCATAAATTAATGTAATTTCATCCTTTGTTCCGATTATTTCCCCTTCAAAAAAGCTAGAATCTCGCTTTCCGAATTCGAATAAGGGAACATATTGATTTTCACCTAATGCTGTATCCCATTCTAAAAGATTCGCCCTTGACAATTCTCCTGGATTTGTCAGATATCCAATGTCCAAACGAGGATTGTCGCCATCAAATAATTTTATATTATAATAATAATAATAAGATGTCTTTGGTTCTATAATCTCTTCAATCTTTGCAGAATTGAAATGATCTGTGCCATCACTGATTGTTGCTCTTGCGCGGTCTAAAGGAAACTGGTCATTGGTATTAGTAGTTCCATCTCCATCCCAATCATTGGAATCTACTGGTGCTAACACGGAAGGTAATAAAACGAGCAACATCAATACAACAAAGAGCTTTCTGATCATGTAAACAAATAAGCTCAGAAGTTTATAATAATTGCTACAGATACTTGTTAATCTCAGAATCTGGCCAGCCTGCTGCTTTGAGTCCTTCTTTCATTTGATCATTAGATTCTCCTGCTACTTTGGCCTTGTCTATATAGGCTTGTATTTCTGAACTTGAATCTGGTTTTTCTTCTTTCGCGGGCTCAGGTTCTGATTTTGTAGTTTCAGGTGTTGCTTCAAATGTGTCTGTTGATGGCGGTTTTGATTTTGAACCATCAAACATTCCTTTCTTCCAGAAATAGAATCCAAGTCCACCAATTGCTGAAAGGAGTATTATAATTACTAAAATTGTTCCGGCTCCCGAAGATCCTTTATCTTTTCCACCAGTTCCTGTACCTTGTGCATTCTTCACGTTATCTAATGGATCACTGTACTGTTTCTTATTTGCTGTATTTTTAGAAACATGACTCTCTTGTCCTGTAATCTTTGGATCAAGAGTATCTAAATTTTTTGTTTCGTTTGTGAAATTTCCACCAGTTAGGTTATTTGGAGGGATATTTGCATCATCTTGACATGTTTCTAATTCTGGTGCTCGCTCACAGACATTATCTAAATTTAATTCACCCGTTGTACAAATTGCGGCAGTTGGAAATTCTGAACAGACTGAAATTTCACTGAAAGGTAAGTCTAATGTTGTTGAAGAAGTGAAATCAATTGTTCCGTCGTCGTCTGAATCGGCTCCGACTGTTAGAGTTACTGTACAAATGAAATCATCTCCACAAGATTCAAGTGACTCGTAAGTATGACCTGTTTTTCTTCCTGCAAAATTAGTTATATCAACTACGGTAGTTGGGAAAATTTCTGTAGTATAATCTCCGCAACCACATGCTGCGCCATCTTCAAAATTTCCGCCAACGGTTAATATATTTGTGCTACAGAATTGTGTTGCCACTGTTGAACTATAGCATTTGTATTGCTGATCGAATGATAAATATCCATAAGGTTGGGATTCATCTCCGAAATCAATTATCCATGAATCAATAGGTTCTCCTGTTGAATATGAATCTTCTTCGAAGAGTAGTTGTTGGTTTGGTTGTATTGTAATTCCTGCTGTCGGTTTTGAAATTACTGCGTAAAGTCCGTTGGTGATTTCTACTTCGAATTCTATCTCTTCTGTAACTGTGCAGTCAACCTTGTTCCTATAGAATGCATATGATGGTGGAGATGGCAGGCTTCCATCGCCTGCTGTCGTCATTGGCACACAGCTTCCTTCTATTTTGCTTTTGTAAATACCACTGTTTTCAAAAGTTAAATCCTTTTCAGTTCCGGCAGTTGCATCAGCAGTTCCATCAAAGTCACTAAGCGTTCCATCGGGAAATATCCAAGTAATAGTTGCGATTCCGCCTTCAGAAAGTTTTTGTCCAAATGAGTATGACTCTTCCGCTGAAAATGTAATTTCTTCATTAAAAAGATATGGCCCTTCTGTTATAGTATCATCATCTTTAGGATGAATTTTGAAGACAAGCTCGATTGGATCACATTCAGTTCCAATGCCGTCTCCATCAAGGTCTTTTTGGTCTGCATTAATTTCTCCGGGACAGTTGTCTAAACCATCCTTTATTCCATCACCGTCAGTATCTGGTATAATTGGATTTGTAATATGATAATTAGCTATACTAATTTCTTCATAATCGGTTAATCCATCTTCATCTGTGTCTGCGCTACTCGGATCTGTATAAATATACCAAAAATCAGAATATTCTACGTCTTCAAAGCTTTTAAATCCTTGAATTTCTTCGTTATCTTCCAATCCGTCACCATCTGAATCTTTACTTAAGGGATTAGAAGTATACATTTCTGATCCACTACTCATTCCATTTATTTCTTCTCCATCAGTCAATCCATCACCGTCAGTATCTTGTATAATTGGATTGGTTCCATAAATATTAACTTCGTCTCCGTCTGTTAAGCCATCCATATCTGAATCTTCTTCAGTTCTTTCAGTGCCTTTATCTTTTTCATCTGCATCTGATAATCCGTCGTTGTCGGAGTCCGTGTCAAGATAATCGGGAATTCCATCACCATCTGCGTCTATACTGTCATGACCATCTTCGGTTTCATCATCGTAACCGTCGCCGTCAGAATCAGTATCTAGAAAATTTGGAATTCCGTCGCTGTCGGCATCTTCATCGCCTTCTACTGAATCCGGGATGCCGTCATTGTCGGAATCTGAATCTAAATAATTTGGAGTTCCGTCGTCATCTTCATCTTCATCTCCTTCTATAAAATCACGGATGCCGTCATTATCGGAATCATCGTCCCGATAATCTGCCGTTCCATCATCATCGGAATCTCGATGATCTTCTGCACCGCTTCCTCTTCCCTCAGCATTATCTCCAATTCCATCATTGTCTTGATCTGCATCCTCGTTTGGATCATTTGGAAATGCATCTTCATGATTTGGTACTCCGTCTCCATCATCGTCCGGACAGCCATTTATTGAGTTGTCTCCGCCGTGAGAATTTGGACAATTGTCCTCAGCATCCCACATTCCATCTCCATCGGAATCACTATTCCAACCATCCTCCGTACTGTCTGCTGTTGCAATCGAGAATGTTGCTATTAAAGAAAATACTAAAAATATAATTAGAATTCCGCCGCTGAATTTGCTTTTAGCTGATCTCATTGATTATACCGGTAAAGTTCAAGGAAGGATTTAACTTCTGCCTGCAACTCCGTTGCAACTTGCCACAACTCTCCTTGCATTTGCTTTCGGGTGCTTTTGTAAATAAACTTTTCATAAAATTCTTTGAAGAGTCTGAGGAATGGTTGGTTTGACCATTTATCTTCTTTGTCAACAACTAAATACGCACTCATATCGAAGTTAATTGATCCTTTTTGCAATATTAATTTTTTCCCCTCAATTTCTGCATCGATATCATTCATGTCAGAAATAGTCCAAATAACATCAATATTATATTGAGAATATGAATCAATAGCTCTATTTGTTAGCCAATGTATTTCATATGATTTTCCAGTTGGGCCAACTTTCTCCACGTATTTTGTTTCAATAACTGTGAATTGTCTCCACTTTAACCAGTCTTCGGCGTGTCCATATAATTCTCTGAAATCAAATATGAAATCATTTTTTGATACTTTGGCATTTGTAATTAGGTTTATCGTTTCTGACATGGATTTGAATATCGTCTGGACAATATAAATATTTCTTACAATACTTTTTTATACATCTTTGAGTATTACTAATTATGATTCGCAAGAAAAGAGTTGAACGTCCAGATATGACTGAGAAAGTTCTTTTGGCTAGCTTAACTTTTTGGATCGTTTCAGTAATATATTTGACTTCGAAAGCTGCAAATTTAGAATTAAGTTTGTTGAGTTGGACTTCATTAAGCACTTTCTTTCTTGGAGTCATTAGTGTTATCCTTTTTGTTGCAGTTATTATGCTTGCAAGAATTAGGAGACTTTTGGAATGAAATTAAGAAAAATTGGGAAGCGGAACAAGAAAGGAATAACTCCGATTATCGCAGTTATTTTACTTATGATGATGACAGTTGCAGCTGCAGGTGCTGCTTTTTTCTGGGTGCTTAGAATGCAATCTAGTTTTCAAGGCGGTTCAGAACAACATTCTGAAACATTAAGTAGTAATATTAATTCTATGGTTGATGTGATTCATTCTCAATATATTGACAATGGAAATTTCACTTTAATACTTCAAAATACAGGTAGTATTCCTATAACTTTGACCAGTACTACTGTGAGTCCTACCACTAATATACTTTTGAAGGATAGCAATAGCAAGCTTATTTGTAGTGAAACATTTGGTAGTGTTTCTGCAAATTGTACTGTTGGTTGTGGAGGTAGTAATCTGGATGTTGGTTCTCAAAAGATGATTATTGTAAACTTGTCAACTAACTGTGATATTAGTAATGCTACAACTTATCCAAACGGTACTACTTTTAATTTCGAATTAGATTTTGGTGGACAAGCAGGAACTGGTGCTGATTTCGATAAGTAATTATTGTAATTGAGTTCCGTCAGGTAATTGTTGAGGTTTTCCTTGTGCAGAAATTATATCGTCGATTCTTAGAAGCATTATTGCGACATCGCTTGAACTTGAAATTGCTTGAGTTTTTATCTTTGAAGGTTCAATTACTCCTTTCTTCCACATATCTTCAACTTTTCCAGTGATTACATTCAATCCCGCCCATTTATTTTTGGAATCGTGTTTGGCTTTTAGTTGCGCCAAAGTATCAATTGGATCTAATCCTGCGTTTTCTGCAAGAGTTATCGGAATAACTTCAAGAGCTTCTGAAAATGCAATTACTGCTAATTGTTCTCTTCCTGAAAATGATTCTGCGTATTTTCGTAAATTTTTGGAAAGTTCTAATTCGATTGCTGATCCTCCAGCTACAACTTGTTTTGTTGAAATTGCTGCTGCTATGTCTCCAATTGCATCAGTTAAAGCTCGCTCAACTTCAGAAATAACATGGTCAGTTCCGCCTCGAACCAACAAAGTCACTGCTTTTGCTTTTGAACATTTTTCTACAAAAATCATGTGTTCATCAGATATCTTTTTTTCTGAGATTGAACCTGCTTTTCCTAAATCTGTTTTTTCTAAATCTTTTAGTGAAGTTATAATTCGTCCAGAGGTTGCTTTCGCCATTCTTTTCATATCAGATTCACGTACTCTTCGTACTGCGAAAATATTATTTTTTGCTAATAGATGTTGAACTGTATCATCAATTCCTTTTTGACAGAAAACTGCTGTTGCTCCAGACTTTTTGATTAATTCAACCATTGATCTTAGCATTGATTCTTCTTGTTCAATAAATTCTTGAACTTGACTTGGAGATGTAATTTGAATCTTTGCATCAATCTCTGTATCTTTTACTTCAAGTGGTGTATCTAATAACAGAACTTTTGCATTTTTTAGTTCTCGCGGCATTGAAGAATGAACTCGTTCTTTATCAATTACAATTCCTTCAATTAATTTCGAATCTTCAGTATCTGCTCCTGGTTTCTTTTCAATTTTAATGTCGTTCAAATCGATCGTAATTTCATTTCCTTGTCTTTCTGCGACAGACATTATTGATTGAACTGCCATTTTGGAGAGTTTTTGTTTGGTTTCATATTCAACATTCTTTCCGGTCATTGCTGTTGCTGCAATTTTGATTAAAAGTGATTTATCTTTAATTGATATTTTCTCTGATAATTTATTTATTAGATCTTGTGTCTTTCCTGCTGCAAGTTCGTAACCTTTTGCGATTACAGTTGGATGAATATTTTTATCTAGAAGTTGTTCAGCTTTACTTAGTAATTCTCCGGCCAAGATTACTGCTGTTGTTGTTCCATCTCCTACTTCTGCTTCCTGAACTTTTGCAACTTCTACAAGCATTTTTGCTGCTGGATGTTCAATTTCCATCTCATCAAGAATTGTTACTCCGTCATTTGTTATTGTGACTCTTCCGCTTCCTGAAACAATCATTTTGTCCATTCCTTTTGGACCCAAAGTTGTTCTTACCGTATCTGCAACTGCTTTTGCTGCTGCGATATTTGCTTTGTGTGCAGTTCTTCCTTGATTTCTAGAATATCCTTCAGGTAAAATAAATACTGGTTGGATGTTTTGATTGGACATACTCTTAGCTTGGGAGAAAACTTTTAAGGGTTGTTTTTGGGCAGATTAAAGCAAGATTTTTATTTAAAGAGTAACATATAGTTTTATGGTTAGTAAGAGTGAAGAGTATGAATTAATTCCGATGAAGCCTCTTAAGGATTTACAGACTGAAATGAAGCAATTGAGAGAAGAATTAACTAAAAAAACTAATGCTCCAAAAGAATATTTGAATATTTTGAATAGTGTTCAGAAAATTGAAAATAAATTTGAGCTAACTGTTAAGAATCTAGTTAAGATGACTGCTAAACTTGAAAAAATTATGCAGGTTTTTGAAGATGTTGAAAGTGAGGAAGAAGGTGAAGTTGATAGACTTGCTGAATTGATTGATCGGATTGAAAGACTTGAGGCTTCTAATCAAAATTTGTCTGAAAAGACTGAAGCTTTACATCGCTCAGTAAAAAGAAAATCATATTTCAAAGAACGCTTTCCGAAGGGAATGCCGGTTACTTA
Source organism: Candidatus Woesearchaeota archaeon (assembly GCA_018698915.1). Taxonomy (GTDB): domain Archaea; phylum Nanobdellota; class Nanobdellia; order UBA10117; family ARS21; genus JAAZWY01. Next base: position 26,134 of record JABIPN010000026.1, on the reverse strand, counting down.
TCGTCGAACGAAATAGCGAGATTTATATAGAAAAACCTTTTTTCTAAATCATATGTCAAAGAAAGGTCTGACTCCGGTTGTTGCAATGATTCTTCTATTAATGATGACTGTTGCTGCTGCCGGTTCTAGTTTTTATTGGCTAGTGAGAATCCAAAGCGAACTGCAAGGTGGAACTCAAGCGCACCAAGATTCAACTTTTGAAGCCATGACTTCTTCAGTAATTTGGCAAACTTCAAGTTATAATCGGACTTCTGAGATTTTGCAAATTGTTGCATTAAATACTGGAACTACTAAAATACCAATTTCTGATTCGGGAAATAGTCCAAAATCTGTTTGGACTTTAACAAATAGTGATGGAGACATACTTTGTAATTCAGATTGGAGTGGTTTAGATTCAGATGGTGATGGTACTAATGATACTAAGTGTCTTTCTGGTTGCGGTTCAGATTTGGTGCTGAAAGATAGTCGGACAATTAAATTAAATTTAACAAATAGTGAATGTGATATATCAAGTCAGAGTAATGGTTCAACGGTTGCTGTAGATATTACGCTTAGTGGAGTCACTCCGCTAAAAGGACAATTTGAAATATGAAATTAAGAAAAATTGGGAAGCGGAACAAGAAAGGAATAACTCCGATTATCGCAGTTATTTTACTTATGATGATGACAGTTGCAGCTGCGGGTGCTGCTTTTTTCTGGTTTGTAAGGATGCAGAGTGAACTTCAGGGTGGCTCTGAAAGTCATTCAAGTAATTTGGCTGAAACAATTAGTACTCGTGCAGGAATAATTGTAGCTGATTTAGATGGAAGTACATTGAATTTATATGTTAAAAATGAAGGTGGAACAGATATTCCTGTTGAGACTGGTTCAAGTCACCCCACCACTACATTTACTTTGCAGGAAGCTGGTGGAAAAGTTATATGTTCAACATATTTAGATAGTTCTCATGCAAGTTGTAGTGCTGGATGCGGAGATTCTATTGATATAGGTGAAACACAAAAAATTGCAATGAGTTTATCAAGCGATTGTAGCCTTACAACTTATACAAATAATACTGACTTTATGTTTGAATTGGATTTCAGTGGTCATTCAACTGCTGGTGGTGCATTTGGGAAGTAGTTGTCTATTACTAGTAAATTATATTAACGAAAACATATTGTTAGTTTTATGAGAAAGGGTGTTTCTGAAGTTGTAAGTATTATTTTATTAATTGTGATGGTAATGGTTGCTGCAGGTAGTTTCTTTTATTGGTATTCTTCTGGGCAAGATGATGCTCAAATTCAGGCTGAAATGCATCAAACCAATGTTTTTGATCAAATTAATAGTAGAACTTCCGCATTAATTGATGCCGCATATAGTGTAAATCGTGAAGTTAATATAAATAATTTTGCTGAGTACGTAACTCAAATTTGTGCTGATGAAAAATCTATAAATCTTGCAGCAGATGAACTCCGTCTTGAAATTTATGAAGGATATGGTGCTGGAACTGAATTGATTTGTGCTGTAAGAGATTTTAGTGGAGAATGTAACACAAATGTTACTACGCTCTTCGGAGTTCTTGGAGGATCTAGTGCTTCAGTAACGGGAATGTATACTGTGTCTTCAACTGATGGTGGAAATTGGACTACTTCTTCAATAAGTTCAGAATATAATAGCTATAGTTTGTTTAATTTTACTTATTTGGATGGATTTAATGAGCGAGGAAATTCTACTCGAAATCCTGAAAATATGTTACTTATGGGTACTGTAGCCAAACCTGCAGGGTCACGAAAAGCCATTCTTTCAGTTCTTGATAGAACTTTGAAAGGAAATAGTTATGGTATTACGGATTTAGATGAGAATGTTACAATTTTCCATAGTGCAGAAATGGTAAGAGAAATTCCCGGTGTCTCTTTATCATTATTTAGAGGTGGTGCACTTACTGATCCGTTACTTGGAGATCCAAAAACTGCAATTATTACCAAGCAGTTTGCAGCTTATGATGTTCCTGAGCGTTTGACTGGCTTCGGATTAGGTGGACGTAATATTGTAAATTCTAAAGTTACTGCACTTCGGGAAATAGTTAGAATGGGACAAACTCAATTGCTTATTGGTACAACTGGTAGTTTGGATGAGGGTGCTGCACCATTTATTGATGAGACTCAAGATCTCACTGTAGGTATAGAAGTTAATTATGAGAATCCTGGAACAGTTTGTCCTTATGATATTCCCTCTTTTTCTCAATGTGGAATTACTATTGATCCTGTTGGTTGTGGTTTAACTATTGAAGGGGTTCCTGCAATGTTACATGTTCCTGAGTTTACAAATAGTAGTAAAGTTAACAGTGATCCTATATTTATTGCAATAAATAACTTAACAAATAGTAGTGGTAATAAATTTCCTTCTGTTTTTTGGACCGGTCAAAATCAAGAAAACACAGAACTGCATTGTATTGATTTGATGACTGCGGGAGTAGATCCATCATATAATATTGTTGAAATGAAATATCATCAAAATAGTAATCAAGTTATGTTATTTCTTACTGCGCGAATTGGTGCTCCAGGATTTCAAGTGATAGGAATTCGTGATAGCGAAGGTAATTATAACGCGGAATTGATAAGTCCGCCTGTAGGTTCCGGAGTCAACCCCTTAACTTTTGATTTTTTAGGTGATAATCTATATCTTGGGGGGACTAATGGAACGCATGGTACAATTACTAAATTTAATATTAATTCTGGCAACGGTAATTTCTTAAGTGAAACTCGAGTTTATCAAGATAATACTTATCCTGAAGTTCAAAAACTATTTTCATATACTGCTTGTACTGAAAGACAGCCGGCTTGTGTAACGGGATGTAATCAGATTCTTAAGAAAGGTGATTGTACTTTATTGAATATTTCAATTGAAGATAGTAGTTGTGATATAAGTAAATATTCTCCAGGTACTAAATTTACTGTAAAAACTGCGAATGGTAAATATTTTGAAAAACTAGAGATTTTCACAAAGAGTACTGGTGTAAGTTCAGAAGTTAATTCAACGGAGGTTAGTTAAATGAAAGGTCAAGCGCAGATTATTGGATTTACTTTACTAACTTTAATCATGCTTTCGGTTACTGCAATAGTTTTCTTTTGGGCAAATCCTTTGATTGAAAGATCAAATAATATAAATGAGGTTTCTAGAATGGAATCGAACTTGCGAATGTTGGATAATGCAATTCATGAAGTTGCAACTCAGCAAACTCAACGAAGTATTAATTTTGATATTGATAAAGGATTTTTGCGAGTGAAAAATAATGCAACTATTGAATTTACGAGTATTGTGAATTTACCAAGTATGAGTGGGGAACGAATTGTGGTTAAAGGATATAATAAAACTTCAGGTGGTTCTTGTCTAAACAGTAGTCGAATTGGTGTTGTTGGAACTGATACCTCTAGTTGTATTACAAAACAAGGTGCGATTGTTTATCAAATATATTTTCCGTTGTTGAATGATACAGTAAATAATGAATGTGTTGGAATTAGACTTGGGCTTGGTGATAATACTGGTGCGGGTAAAGGAAAACATAGTATTTTACTTACTTATGATTATTCAAATACTACTGCTGAAACTTCATGTCCAACAATAAATAAACCAGTAGTTAAAATTGATATAACATGAAACGAGGTCAAATTAGTGCAATTTATTTGGGAATCCTAACAGTGATTAGTGTTGCTATATTCGCATTAGTTTTGATTTGGAGTATGAATGTTAGAGATACAAATTCTGAATTTTTGGCTGAAGAGCAAATCAATCTTTTGATTGAAAAAGTTGAATCTGATATTTATTTTATTGAGAATAATTATGAAAATACTTCTGAAACAATATTTAGAATACGTAACAATATTCCCAATCATATTGGCACTGATCTTTATTCTATTTCTTTGAGAGCTAGTGGACTTAATAATTCTGCTAGCGCTTTTTTAAGTGATCCTGAACTTGTTGTTTCACGTCAGGGCTCAAGTAAATTTGGATCTGTGGGTGTTCTCTTTATCAAACAAATAAATACTAAGCTTCCCGTAATCAAATCTTATGCTTTCTCATCAAATGGTGAATATATTCTGGAATATAATACGAGTGCGGGCCTGAAATTTGCTAGCCAGTAAATATTTATAGATTGGAATATTAAATTCTCCATGGCTGGTCCTCGCTCTCGCGCCTTTTTGAACAAAATTGCAAAGAAGTATAAATCGAATCAGGTTACTGAAAAAGAAAATGTTGATCAACCAGTGCAACAGAAAAAATCGGAAGTTAAAGTTGAAGAAGTTGTTGAAAAAACGTTAAGAATTTCGCTTCCTAAAGAACATATTTTGAGTAAGAAGGCCCCTTCTAATTTTGTAGAAGAATTGAGAAAGGTGAATGATACTTATTCTTTGATTAATGTTGAATTTAATGGTCAGTCCGTACCTCTTGCGTATGTTAATATTGCATTTAATACTGAATCCCATACTTTGAAGTATAATTTAGTAGAACCGACATTAGATGAATATTCTCAAGAAATAGTAACTAGAACTATAGATGAATTGCATGAGAGACTCGATATTAAACTTGAGAATGTTAATAGTAAATCTGAGATGCACGGTTATCTAAATGAAAAAATTGATGAAATTTGGTCAAAATTAGATATTGTTCCAAAAACAGAAAATGCTTTGAAAATGAAATATTATATTTTTAAAGACACAGCAGGTCACGGTTTAATTGAGGCAATTATGCAAGATCCTAATATTGAAGATATTAGTTGTGACGGTATTGGATTACCAATTTTTATTTTCCATAGAAATCCTGTTTATGGAGAAATGGCAACAAATGTTGTTTTTGAAACTAAGGAACTTCTTGATTCTTTTGTTATGAAACTTGCTCAAAAAACAGGTCGAACTGTATCTGTTGCAAATCCCTTACTTGATGGTTCATTGGAAGATGGTAGTAGAGTCCAGATTACTTATGGAACTGATATTTCACGTAGAGGAAGTAATTTTACAATTCGAAAATTTTTCGCTCAACCATTAAGTCCTGTTGATTTGATTAAATATGAAACAATTGATGCTATAACTTTGGCTTATTTGTGGTTTTGTATTGAGAAGGAAAAATCAATATTGATTGCTGGTTCTACTGCGACGGGTAAGACTACTTTGTTGAATGTTTTGAGTATGTTTATTAATCCAACTTTGAAAATTGTTTCAATTGAAGACACTGCAGAACTCAAACTTCCTCAAACAAACTGGTTACCTCAAATTACTCGACCTGGTTTTGGTCCAAACAATTATGGTAGTGTTGAAATGGAAGATTTGCTTCGAAGTGCATTACGTCAAAGACCTGATTATTTAGTTGTTGGGGAAGTTCGTGGTGCTGAAGCTAATGTTTTGTTCCAAGGAATGGCAACAGGACATCCAGGTTTGTCCACGATTCACGCAGATAATGTAAATGCAGTTATTGATCGATTAACAACACCTCCAATTCAATTGCCAATGTCAGTTTTACAAAATTTAGATATTGTTATATTCTTAGAAAAAATTAAACGTGAAGGTAAATTTGTACGTAGAGTTGGCAAGGTTGTAGAAGTTGAAAGTTTTGATGCTAAAGAAAAAGATTTGCGAGTAAATGATGCAATTGTTTGGGATCCGGCCACTGATGGATTTACAAAGAATGAAAGTTACATATTATCTACTATAGCAAAAACACATAACATGAGTTCTGAAGATATTAATCATGAGATAATGGGTCGTGCTAATATTTTGAAGTGGATGTCGGAAAAAGACATATTCAAATTTGATGATGTTGCAAAGATTCTTAATCAATATTATACTAATCCCCAATCAGTTCATGAAAGGATGGGTAAGTAATGGATATTTATGAACGATCTGCACAATTATTTTCAGGATTTGTAAAAAAACATAAATATCTTTTTGGGGCATTAGAACCTAAGTTAAGGACTGCTCGAATAAGAATGCCTGTTGAAACTTATGCATCATTTATTATTACAGTTGGTCTTATGACTGCTGCAGTCACCTTTCTTTTTCTATTATTTATTACACTCATTGTATTGGGATTTAGTATTATTGGAGTTATAATAAATCTTTTAGCTGCAATATTTATTGGATTTCTTGCAGCAGGTTTTACTTACTTATATCCTAATTTTAAAATACATGAGAAACGTGATAAAATTTCAAATTCGTTAGCTTTTGTGTCTATTTACATGTCAACTTTAGCTAAGAGTGGTTTTAATCCTCAGCAAGTATTTGGTATGTTGGCGAAATTCAAAGATTATTCTGCAGTTTCTGAAGAAGCTCAAAAAATTGATCATGAAGTTAATAAAATAGGAACGGATTTACCAAAGGTTCTTGAAAGAGCTATAATGCGGAGTCCAAGTCCTGAGTGGACTGAATTTTTGGGTGGAATTAAAAATAGTGTAACTGTTGGTGGTGATTTGCCTAAATATTTGGAAGAAAAATCAAAGGGTTTTGTAAATGAATACCGCCGAAAGTTAGAAAGTTTTAGTAAACTGCTCACTTTGCTTATGAATATGTATATTACTGCAATAATTGTTGGTACGGTATTCTTTATTGTCATATCTAGTTTGATGGGTGCGGTTGGGGGCGTTCCTACTGGCGCAATTAAGCTTTTGCATTATTTAGTTATATTTATTGGTATGCCTTTAATGACTGCTATGCTTATAATCATAATTAAGAGTTCATCACCATGGGGCGAATAGAAAAAATGTTTCACTTTAGGAGTAAAAGAATCTTTTGGACAGCAGTAGCTTTTCCATTTCCTTTTTTGATTGGATTGCTTGCTTTTTTCTTTGGTGCTTCTAGTACTACAACTATTGCTTTAATTTCAATAGGTACTATTTTAGTTATTTTGCCTTCAGTGTTAATTAGTTTCTTTGAATTCCGTGAGATTAAAGATGCTGAAGATAAATTCCCTCATTTTTTATCAGATTTGGCTCAATCTGCGTCTTCAGGAATGACTCTCACTCAAGCAATAGATGTGGCTTCAAAAAGTGATTATGGAAAATTGACTAAATACATAAAACAACTTAATATTTGGTTGTCTTGGAAATTAACTTTCCCAAAAGCTTGGAGTAAATTTACTGTGCAATTGAAGCGAAGTGTTTTGATTAGCCGTATCAATACAATTATTTTGGAAGCATTTCATAGCGGCGGTGATATTAAAAAAACATTAGGATCTCTTTCTGAAAATGTTACTTTGATAAAGGATATGGAAGCTGAGCGGAAATCTATAATGCGTCAACAGATAATCATAATGTATGTTATTTTCTTTGTTTTTATTGCAGTAGTTATTGCACTCTATAAAATTCTTTCACCAATTTTATATATTCAGCAAATTGGTGCATTTAGTGGTGTAACTGTTCAAAGTCAAGGCGCTCCTTTAACTCTTGAATACTTTAGAAATTTATTCTTCCTTATGACTTTAGTTGAAGCTGTGTGTGCAGGGTTAATTGCGGGACAAATTGCTGAAGAAAAAATAATTGCGGGAGTTAAACATGTATTGGTTATGGTTTCAGCAAGCATATTCATATTCTTCTTCTTTGTATTTCCTACTGCACTTTCAGTTGAAGTAACTGTATTTCCTACAACGGTTTCTTTGAGTAGTGATGTTCAAATCTCAGGAAAAGCGTTTATTGAGGGAAGTGCTGCGTCTGGTGCAACTGTTACCTTAATTGAACCTAATGGTAATACTATTGGATTGTATACGGATAATGTTGGAGAGTTTAGATATGCGTGGGAACCTCCGCAAGAGCTCGGACAATATCAAATACGTACCACTATCGAATATGAGAATGAAGTATATCATCATAGCGCAATGGTGACTGTAGAATAAACATAGTTTTTATCAATCCCGGACGCTTTCTATTTTTGATGAAAAAGGGTTCTGTTGTTGGTGAATATATTATTGTTGCTTTTTTCTTTATGATTATTTTAGTTGGAGTAATAAAAGTTACCATCCATCATACTTCCTTTGAAGGAAACAAGATTGATTCGGACTTGGCTTGTGAATCTGCTAAGCGATTATTTCGAGAAGTTGTAGACCGTCCGCCTTTGGAAAGTAATTGGAAAACAAGTTATAATAATTTTATTGGAGGGTCAGTTTCAATGGATGGTTTGCGTGGAAATTGGACGCAATTTGGTATATCAAATGGGAATCGTTACGAAGTTGATTATACTGCTTTGGATTTTTTGATAAATAATGTTAGTATGGTAAATTTTACTGAATATTTGAATCGTGGTGAAGGTTTTCTTATAAGTTATGAAGCTGTTGGTGTTGATGTTAATTCAATTTATTCAGAAAAGATTACTTTTGGTGGTGTTCCTAAAGCGCAAATTTGGATGAATGCAACTTCAGGTGTTGGAGCTGATAATGTCATACATAATGTTTTGGGAATTGCTGCAGGAAGTAATGAAATTGGTTCTCGATTTGAAACTAAACTTTTCTTCCCTAATGCTACCATAATTGGAACTCAAAATTCTAGTCTTGATTCTGGAGACTTAGTTACTATTAGTAATGGAACTGATGGTGCAACAGTTAGTGTTGATTTTAATATTGAAGGTAATGATGAGGATATTGTTTATATTGCGTATACGGTTAATGATACTTCGGTTGCTGGCTGGGATTCTGTCTGGACTACTGGTGGGGCAACATTTTTTGATGTTGATAAAGTAGTTACAAAGAATAACTTAATCATGATTCGAAATATGAATCTTAAGAACTCAAGTCTTGGAACTGAATATTCTATTTATTTAGGTAATAATACTTTGGCTAAATCACAATTTGGTGCAGAACAGTTAGATAGTTCTCAGAATCAATGTGAGTTTGGTAGAATTTACACGTTTATTGGAGGTAAAAAACAAGTTAATCAAACAATCGTAAACTCAGCATATAATATTTATGTTAGACCTACGTTTGTTTCAAAAATAACTGTATTAATTTCAAAATGATTGGTAAAAGGGGATATATGTATTTTATAGAAATAATTTTTGCAGTGTTACTTGTTTCTTTATTGTATACCGGAATGCAGCATACTTCGAATAATAATTTTGATAATTCTGCAGTTGAATATAATGAAAATTTTGCGTTTGATATATTAAGATCATTAGCTGAATATGAAATAATAAATGAATATGAGTCAGAAGATTGGGGATTGATTGAAGATTTTGTTTCAGGATTTGTAGATGATTATCGAGAGTTTGATTTAGATTATTGTTCAACAAGTAGTGTGTGTTATCCAATTAATGATGGTGCATTAGGTACTGCTGGTGGAAATAATATTACAAATTTGAAGTCTAATTTTGGTAATCAGGATTTGGCTTCAGCACAATTGGCCTATCGTTCAAGTGATGGTAATTGGTCATCAATAAGGTTGTATATATGGGACAAATTATGAAAAAGGGTCAGTTTTTTATGATAAGTTTAATTGTAATTTCAATAGTCTTGATTATGTCTCTGAGTTATGCAAACAGCGCAAATTTAATGTCTGTTGAAAATCAAGATTATACTAGTAAGCTTCATTTTGAAATTGTAAAACATGCTTATGATTCGGCAGTTTCTAAAGATTGGAATGATGGTGAGCTATTAAATCGGAAAAAATTATTATTGTGTGGTGATGTTGGTACTCCAACTATTTTCAATACTTCTGTTGATTTCACTTCAGGTGGTGGAGATTGTACTCTTGATGTTTATTCTCCAAATGCAACTTTGTATGTAAGTGCTGCTGCAAGCACTTGTGAGGTCTTTGCTAATTTAAGTATAATTAATACAAATCTTGGTTATAACTGTACAACAATTGATGTTTATTTTAATAGTAGTACTGCAAATAAAGGAACTTCATTGATTGGATCAAAGGGTTTTGATAATGTATCTAGTGTTGGTGAATATTCTGTTGAATCAATAAAGGCAAGTCCGGAAGGTCAGTTGAAAAGTTTGTATATCAAGAATTTGATTTCATTTAATGAAACTGCACATTCTAACGAAAAATATAATTCGAGTTACAAATCAAAGGATATAATTTATACTGGATCAATTTAGTACAGTTCTTAAATCTTAACGCGAAACAAAAATATGAAGGTCAAAACTCTTAAGAACAAATTACCTGAAAAATTTTACAATACTTTTACTTTTGATGAATTTAGACCGAGTCAGGCAAAGGCGATAAAGGCTGGATTGTTGGATGGCAAAAGTGTTGTTGTTTGTAGTCCAACTGCCTCAGGTAAAACATTTATTGCTGAGTTAGCAGGAATTAAACGATTGCTTGAAGAAGGTGGAAAAATGGTTTACATTGTTCCTTTGAAAAGTTTGGCAAGTGAAAAGGCTGATGAGTTCAAAACTAAGTATGAAAAACTTGGAATTAGAACTGCGCTCTCAATTGGTGATCCTGATTCGTCAGAAGGTTGGCTAGCCAAGTATGATATTATTGTTTGTACCTCTGAAAAGTTTGATTCTTTAATGCGTCATAAGATTCCCTGGCTTCGTGACGTAAAGACTGTTGTTGTTGATGAAATACATTTGTTAAACGATTTCCATCGAGGTCCAACTCTTGAAGTTATTTTGACTCTAATGAAAAAGTTAATTCCGAAGGCTCAGATAATTGGTCTGAGTGCAACTATTGGAAATCCTGAGGAACTTTCAGAATGGTTGGATGCTGAGTTGATTTCAGATGATTGGCGTCCGGTTGAATTATTTCAAGGAAATTATTATGAAAATGAGATTAATTTCTTTGGAAGTAAAGATAATATTGAAATTGGTAAAAAAGTAGTGGATGAAACTTTGAGTATTGCTCTTGATACTATTAGGAAAGGTAAACAAGCATTAGTATTTTGTCCAACGCGGCGTAGTGCAGAATCTACAGCTCTTAAGATTAGCAAACTGCTTGAATCTGATGAAAATACTTCTAAACTTTCTGCATCTGTTTTAAAATCTGCAAGTAGTCCGACTGCTCAATGTAGAAAACTATCTGATGTTGTTTCAAGAGGTGTTGCCTTTCATCATGCGGGATTGGTACAAAACCAGAAGAAGTCTGTTGAGAATGGATTCAGAGAATATAAAATCAAAATTATTTGTTGTACTCCAACTCTTGCAATGGGTGTAAACTTGCCAGCATTTAGAGTTATCATGAAAAGTCTGAAGCGGTTTACAGGTCGTAGCGGAATGGATTGGATTCCAGTTTTAGAGTATCATCAAATGACTGGTCGTGCTGGTAGACCTGATTTTGATAATGCTTTTGGTGAGGCAATTAGTATAGCTGTGTCTGAGAAAGATAGAGATTTGATTAAAGAAAAGTATATTGAAGGTAAACCTGAAGAAATTGTTTCTAAACTTTCAGTTGAACCCGTATTGCGTCGAGCAATTTTATCGTTGGTTGCATCTGAGTTTGTAACTAAAATTGATGAGTTAATTAATTTCTTCAAGGGAACTTTTTATGGATATCAATATAATGATGATTTTGGTTTTGAATATAAGGTTGAAGATGCTTTGAAAGATGTTGAAAAGTTTGGCTTCTTGAATATTCAAGGTACTGAATTGAAAGCCACTCCAATTGGTAGGAGAGTTTCGGAATTGTATCTTGATCCTTCTGCCGCTTTTGATTTGATTCAAGGATTAAAGAAATTGACTTCTGATTTTGACGATATTGTTTTACTTCATTTGATTTCTTCCAATGCTGAAATGTATCCTTGGACGAACATTCAGAAAAAGGATTATGAGTGGTTAGAGGAAACTACTGAAGAGTTGGTTGATAAGATTGTGACAAAGGCTCCGAAAGAGTGGGATTATGAATATGTTGAATTTTTGAAGAAAACTAAGACTGCAGTGTTAGTTAGAGATTGGATTATGGAATTGAATGAAGATTATTTACTTGAGACTTATAATGTTCCGCCAGGTGAATTGAGGAATAAAATCTCAACTGCAGAATGGTTGTTGTATGGTGCATCTGAATTGTGTGTTTTGTTGGGAGAAATGGAAAAGATTTCTGGAATAAATAAACTTAAGTTTAGAATTAAGAATGGGATCAAGGAAGAATTGATTCCGCTTGTTAAAATTCGCGGAGTTGGTAGAGTACGGGCCCGTAAATTGTTCAATGCAGGAATTAAGAATGTTCTTGGATTGCGGAATGGTAGTACTGAAAAAATTGCTGAGTTGATTGGAAGTGAAAAGGTTGCTCAATCTATTAAGAAACAAGTTGGTCATAAACGTATGACTGAGGCTGATTTTGAGAATTTCTAATCAATATCTATTTTTGGATTGACTTTAAATTCTACAATTCGCGACTTACAATATTTTGGAAAATATCTAATAATGCTTGGAATTAGTTTGTATGCAACTTCTTCGGATTCCTTGTAGAACTCTTTGTTGTGATTTCGATTATTTTGGTGAGTTAACTCGTGAGCTACAATTCTAGATAAGTTCATAACTGCTCCAAAAAGTCCTGCGTGCTCATTGCCTTCTTCCAGTCTTCGTTTGACTGAACTACATGATGGATTTATAGTGATTATACCTTTACGATTATTTCCTCGATAAGTTGTTGCAGGTTCGTCATCATGTAATAGTTGTTTTACATTAAATCCCATTATTTGTTCTAAACCAGTATGTTTCCAAAAGGATTTTCTTTGAAAAAAGGAAGAATAAAACTTTTCCACTGCAAGTTCTAAATATGTTTGTTCATAGTGTTCATTTAGCTTAAGTGATTTTCTTGATTCTGAGCTATTAATGATTTCAAGTTCGTATTTTAGATTTATTTGTTCATCCATTTTTCAGTCAGATAGTTGATTTGAGATAGTTAAAAGTCTTTTCATATAACTTTATAGTCGTCTGGCGAAGACCAGGAAAGCCGTATGTCCAATTGCCTGAGATTTTGGTCTAGAAATTCTTTCCTTTACTGCCCACTCTCTTTCTTGTACTTCTACTATTCTGTCCACTAGAAAATTGTTTTTCTCCAAGAATTTTGAAAAGTCCATTACTTGTGATACTTGTGGCAAATATGCAACAACATATCCTCCTGGTTTTAGATTGTTTCTAATCGTTTTTACTTTCCAAGGTTCTGCTAAGTCAAGCACCATTAAGTCAAAGTTCTTTTCTTTGATATCTTTGTATGCGCTTCCGTGTTTTGAAGTGACTTTTAATCCTAAAAATTTGAAATTCTCTTTTGATAGTTTGTAATTTGCTTTAGATTTTTCATAAGTTACGACTCTTCCTTTCTCTCCAACAATATTTGCTAAGAATGATGCCATCCATCCTGTTCCCGTTCCAGCATCAAGTACTTTTGAACCAGGCCCAATTCCTGTTTCTGTGATTATTAATCCTGCATCTTTTGGTAGGATTATTTGAGGTCCTCTCTTTGTTTTTTTCATTCGATCGAATAAAGTTGGTTCAACTGCAGTGAATATTGTTCCGCTTGTTGAAGTTACTTTATCTCCGAACTTCTTTATTTTTCCTAGATCTATTCCTCCTTCTTTTGTGTGGAATATTTCTTTTCTTGCTTTTACTAGATATCTAACTTCTTTGTTTAATAGTAGAATTGCCTTTCCTTTTTTCATATTGTTCTGAGGAGAAAGAAGTATTTAAAACATTGGCTATTATTACTCAATATGGGCTTTAAATCGCTGTACGAGAAGAATTGGAAGCGTTTGATGATTGTTCCAATTGGATTCCTTATTTTTTCAATTTTTATACTTGGAAGTAATTATGCATCCACAGGGGATTTTATTGAAAAGGATATTTCTCTAAAAGGCGGTTATTTGTTAACTATTGAAGGTTCAGTAAAATTAGATCTTGAATCTACAGAAGAAAGTTTGAGTGAAATTATGAATGAACAAGTTAAGATGAGAAAACTTAGTAGTCTTGGATCTGGTGGTGTTGTTGGTTATTCATTTGAATATGCAGGAGATGATATTGATGGTCTAATTGATGAGGCTGGACAATTAATCGGGACAACGGACCGGAATCGAATGAGTATTGAAGAAATTTCAAGCGCAATTAGTAAACGATTTTGGGATGGGACGGTTAGAGCAATTCTTGTTGCAATTGCTGCCATGGCAGGGGTTGTTTTTTTATATTTTAGGAAATTAGTCCCTGCAGTTGGAATCGTTATTTCTGGTATTTCAAATATTATTGGAACTTTTGCAATAATGAGTTTACTCGGTATTAGTATATCTGCTTCAGGTATTGCTGCGATACTTATGTTGTTGGGTTATTCTATTGATTCAAATATTGTTTTGACTGCGAGAGCTCTAAAACGAAAAGAACTTTCAGTTAAAGATCGGATTTATTCAGCAATTAAAACAGGAATGACTATGTCAATTACTTCTATTGTTGCACTTACTGTGCTTTATCTTGCAAGTCCTGCAGCTATCTTGAAAACCATCTCTTTGATTTTAATTATTGGTTTATTGCTTGACTTAATGTTTACTTGGATTCAAAATGCAGGAATTCTTAGGATTTATTTGAGGAGCGGCGGAAAATGAATAAAAAAACTTTAATGCGTATTTTATTTTCTGGGAGGGTATTAATATTAATTTCATTTTTACTTATGTCTGTCTTTGCAATCGGACCAAATTTTAGTTCAGACGGACTTTTGGTAAAGACTGTTGATTCTGAAAGTAGTGCTGAAATAAATGGTATTGAATCTGGTGAAATTTTGTATAGTTTAGATGGTAATATAATTGATTCTGTTGAAGATTTTAGTAATACTGTTGATAATCTAACTAGTGGTGATTTGGTTGAAATTGTTACTTCTGTGGGGACTTCTACTATTTCTTATGATGGTAATCTTGGATTTAGTGTTAGTGAAATTCCTACTTCAAATTTACGAAAAGGTTTGGATTTAGTTGGAGGAGTTAGAGTTGTTTTGCAGCCTGACACTAATGATGAATCTCAAATATTAGATATGATTGATTTGATTGAGCAAAGATTGAATGTTTTTGGAGTTAGTGATATTTCTATAAGAAACTCTAAAGATCTAGAAGGGACTAATTATATTATTGCTGAAATCGCTGGTGCAACAAAAGAAGAAGTATTAGATTTAGTATCTAAACAGGGAAAGTTTGAGGCTAAAATTGGTGATGATCTTGTATTTACTGGAGGGAAAGATATTAAGGATGTTTGTAGAACTGGATCTTGTTCAGGTATCCCTTTGCAGAATGGCTGTGGTCCGAGTGAAGATGGTTGGAGTTGTCAATATTTCTTTGTAGTATATATTACTAAAGAATCTGCTAAAATTCATGCTGACTTAACAAATAAATTGACTGTCACTCCTGATGGTTATTTATCTGAAAAACTTGATTTGTATTTGGATGATGAAATTGTAAATAGTTTATTTATCTCTGAAGGTTTGCAAGGTGATATTAGTACTTCATTCTCTATTCAAGGTCCCGGGTCTGGTCCAACTGAAGCAGCAGCAGTTAATGATGCGCTTAATAAAATGAAAAAGATGCAAACTCTACTAATTACTGGTAGTTTACCCTTTTCAGTTGATGTTGAAAGAGTTGATGTTATTTCTCCCACTCTTGGAGGGAATTTCTTTGCAAGTTCAATACTTGCAATAGTTTTAGCTATTTTTGCAGTGGGTGGTGTTATTTTTGCACGTTATAGAAAAGTAGCAATATCTATTCCAATTATAATAACTGGTCTGAGTGAAGTATTTATTATTTTAGGATTTGCTGCGCTAATTCGTTGGAATTTAGATCTTGCAGCAATTGCGGGAATTATTGCAGCAGTAGGAACTGGTGTTGATGATCAAATTGTTATTACTGATGAAGTTATGTATGGGCGAAAGAATCAGGAACATTGGTTGAAGCGAATGAAAAATGCGTTCTTTATTATTTTTGCAGCCTATTTCACAATGTTGGTTGCAATGCTCCCTCTTTGGTTCCTTGGAGCTGGTGTTTTGAGAGGATTTGCTTTGACAACAATTGTTGGAGTTACAATTGGTGTATTTGTTACTAGGCCCGCATATGGTAAAATGATTGAAATCCTTATGGAGAAAGACGAGTAAGATTTTCTTTGTATTTTTCTATATCAAATTTCCATTCACACGTTTTCGGGTTAAAAAGTTCTGCGTAATTTAATTTTAAATTTATCTCTGGATTTTGTTTTCTTCTAAATATTATTTTATTATCATAATTATTGTCGATATATTTTGGAAGAATTTCAGTAGATATTTTTGTTTGATTTTCTATATTTGTTACTAATGCTATTCTTAGTTTTTTAGATAAATCTGTTGGAATATATATTGAGGAAATTATTGCTTTTTGAGAAATCTCTTTGAATAGGTCTTTTATTTGTTCAGAATCTTTTAATTTAATAAACAAATTTGTAACAACGTTTTTATCTGAGTATAACGGTCCATAAAAAACTCTTACTTGTCTGAATAATTCATCATAATCTAATTGAATATCTCTTACTGTTCTTTGTACCAACGCAACACCTGCACCTTCATACTTTCGTATCTTTGATTTCTTTGATTTTATGAAATTCCATAAATTATCTCCAAGATTATCTCTTACTGCGTACCAAACTTTATGTGATGACCAGCGTTTTCGAGAATATTCTACAATTACTGGAATTGTTATTGGATTTTTTGATATTAATTTACTCATTTTTTGTTCAGTCGGTTTTCTTATTGAATAATCTAATAATGATTCGAAATAAGTAGTATCATATTCTTTGCTGAAATTTAAATTTCCTTCTTTGTCAATTATTTTATGAAATGGTAAATAGAAATCTGTAACTTGGTTGTATGGAAATAATTCAAAATCTTCAACTAGTTTTAATTCCTTTGCTTTGTTGAAAAATTCTTCAAGTTCGTTTTCTTTGTTTAATGGAATTGGAAAATTTGTTCCAGTATATTTTGTTAGTTTTGATGCATTGTATCCATAAAATGGCGTAACTGAGTAAGGTATTGTACTTAGTATTTCTGGATGTGGATTCTTCAATAATACATATATTGTTTGTAAGTTTAAACTTGCATAATTAATTCTTGAGTGATATGCTATATTTTTACCAATAAATCTGAAATATCTTTTTACAGTTCTCTCGCTTACTTTTTGTCCTCGTGTTTCAAGAAATTTTGCTATCTTTAGTGGTGGTCTTATTTTTGGAGTGAGAGTTAAGTTATAAGTGAATTCTAAAATATCTTTGCTATATATTCCGAGAGTCATGTGATTTCTTAGTTTAGGTAAATAAAAAAACTTTGAGTGTTGAGCATATTAATCTGTGGGAACTATTAAAAACAAGTTATGAGATTATAGATAATGGTTCTTGAGTCCCTAATTGGATCAGAATATGCTGAGAAAAAGCCTAGCGAAATGTTTATCGTTGCTTTTGCATATACTACAATAGCAATTTTGCTTTCGTTATGGGTTTTTGCTGAATATGCCGGACTGACTATGGTCTTTTTTACAGTTATGGCCGCCATACCTTTAATGATAAAAATAATTGTAATGGAAGAACGAAAATTGTTCGAACGTCCTTATGAAACCACTCATCGTAAAACTATACCTTTCTTTGTATTCATGTTCTTAGGTATGGTTACTGCATATACTTTCTTTTTTACAGTTCTTCCGGAGGCCACAGTCAATCAAATTTTCAATATTCAGATATCTACGATTCAAAGCGTTAATGCAGATATTGCAAGTCAAATTTCAGGTAATTTTTTCGGGAAGTTTTTCCCAATAATTGTTGCGAATAACCTTAAAGTTATGATTTTTGCAGTTTTGTTTTCTTTTATTTATGGTTCTGGTGCAATATTTATACTTACTTGGAATGCTTCAGTTTTGGGTGTTGCAATCGGTAGTTTATTCCGTGAAATTGTAAGTAATGCTGCCTCTGGTGTTGGTGCGGTTGGTATTGGAACTTATTTTGGTGCTATATCGCTTAGTTTTGCAAGATATATGATTCATGGTATTCCTGAAATTGGTGCTTATTTTGTCGCAGGTCTGGCAGGAGGTCTAATCTCTGTCGGAGTGCTGAGATATCAATTATTTAATGACAAATTCAAAGTAGTTTTGAAGGATGCTTTGTTTTTATTTTTAATCGCAATAATTTTAGTTTTGATGAGTGGAGCTATAGAAGTTTTAATATCTCCTCTACTTTACGCATAGTTTTTTAAGGTTTAATTTCTACGAAGAATTATGGCTAAAACTGAAGATGGTGAGTATATTGACTTCAGTGAGGCTATTGAGAAAGTGAAAAAGACTTTGTCAAAAATTGGTTCGTTTAAATTTTTAGAACATTCAATATTGGCGCTCATTATGAGTATTGCTTTCTATGTTCGTACTCGAAATCTTGATTCATTGAATGGAAAATATCTAGTTGGTCTTGATCCATATTATTATTTCAGACTTGCAGGCGATGTTTTAGATAATGGTAAGGTTTTACTTTTTGATACTTGGAGAAATCCGCCGTTAGGTTCAGATAGGGGTTTTGATTTATTTCCTTATTTTATGGCTTATTGGTCAAAATTCTTAGGAGTATTTGGAGTGTCTCGAGAAATGGCACATATAATTTATCCTCCAGTTTCCATGCTTTTTACACTTATTTTCTTTTATTTATGGCTAAGATTACTTATGAAAAAGAGAGTCGCAATGATTGCTTCGTTGTTATTGGCAGTTATTCCTGGATTTGTATTTAGAACTGGTGCCGGATTTGCAGATCACGAAGCAATTTCAATTATGTTTATGTTTTTGTCTCTTTGGTTATTTACTAAAGCTGACTTAATGAACGCTTCGCGTAACAAATATTTGTTAATGATTGGTTCAGGAATTGGAGCATTTCTAATGGGTGTAACTTGGACTGGATATCCTATGCTCATAATTACAATTTCTAGTTATTTATTAATTAAAATGATGTTGAGTAAAAGTTCCGGTGATTATTCAAAATATCTCTGGTTTGCTACTTTTGCTTTACTTATGTTTAGTGTAAATAAGTTACATTGGAAAAGTTATGGTTGGTTAATTGGATTCTTCGCATTTGGAGTTTTGCTAGTTTATGATTTATTGAATAAACGTAAATTCTTTCTTCCTAATTCAATTCTGTCATTATTAATTGTAGGACTTGGTGGATTGATAATGAATAGTTTATTTGGATTTTTAGACCTTGGCGCATTTATTTGGTCTATATTAAATGCTGCTGGTGGGGACAAACTCGCTAGTACAACTTCAGAGATTGCAAGAACTTATGTTACTTCAGGTCATAGTTATCTCATAAATTATGGTTATTTTACATTTATCGCATTATTTGGAGTTTTCTTCCTTAGTTGGAAATTATTTTCAGGAGTTAGTAAAAAACTTAGAATTGTTATAAGTTCAATAATATTATTTATTATATTTATTTTAACTATGGGAAATTGGAGTAATGAATTTCAATTTTTTGGTAGCAACTATATTTATTTGATGTTTTTAGTTTCAATTATGCTTGTTGCATATTATTTATATTTATATTATTCTCGTCGTGAGGCATTTGAAAATTTATCTAACTTGAAAAATATTAATCTTGTTCTTTTGCTAGTTTACTTTTTGATTATGGGTCTTCTTGCACGGACAGGGGTCAGATTTATATTTGTATTTGCTCCAGCTATTGCAATATTTTCAGCAATAGCATTTGATGATTTTTTAACTCATGCTAAACGTTTGAAATTTGCTCAACTTGGCGTAATTCTAATAATTGGATTGATGTCTTTCAGCGCCTTTGGTCAGGCAGCAGAAGTAACTGAGACTATGCGTTCAGGACTTCCAGGAATGTGGGAAGATTCTATGGATTGGATTCGTGAAAATACTCCTGAAGCATCAGTAATTTCTCATTGGTGGGATTATGGTTATTGGACTCAGGCAGTAGGAGAACGTCCATCAATTAGTGATGGTGGAAAACCTGGTGGTCAATTTTTCATATATACTTTAGCAAGATATGGTATGACTCATGATAATGTTAAAGAAAGTATGGAATACTTTTCTGCACACGAAGTAGATTATCTTCTTTATTCACATGAAGAAATTGGTAAGTATGGTGCCTTTGCAAAGTTGGGTTCAGATAAATATGGAGATCGGTCTTCAGTTATTGGGACTTTTGTTTTGCAAGGTGAGGAAGAAGCAAGAGAAGGGAATAAGTATATTTATGGAGGTAATTGGCCAATAGATTCTCCAATACTTGATGGTAAACGAGTTATACCTGCAGGACAAGGTATAATAAATAAAATAGAAATATATTTTGATAATTCAGGTAATATAAATTTTGCACCTAGTGCAACAGTTGTTGCCAATGGTTTTGAAAAGGAATATGGAATCTCTTGTTTGGTAACTGATAGCTTTAAACTTACATTTGATGTTGAAGTTGATAGTATTGATGGTTGTGTTAAATTTATTCCTGTAGTTCAAGGTGAATATCAGGATCCGATATCTGGTTTATTATTTATGTCTAATAAAGTTAAAGATGGTCTATTTGCAAGATTATATATAAATAATGAAATTATTCCTGAGTTTTCTGAAGTTTATTCATCTGATGTTCCACTTATGATATATAATGGTCGAATTGTAGGTCCTGTTAAGATTTGGAAACTTAATTATCCTAACAATTTAGAAAATACTGCGCGATTTTTGGATAAGTCCAAAATGCCTGAGTTCGAAGAAAATTATAATTCATGAAATTAATTGAATGGTGTAAGAATAATTGGATGTTTGTTGTAGTCCTTGGATTTTTGGCTTTTCTAAATTATCTTTATCTTAGTCCTTTAGAAAGTTTGCCAAGCCCGATTTATGGTGGAGATTATTATTATCAACTTGGTCAGACTAATCACTTTAAATTTGGAGGTAATCCTTTTGAATCTGCGACTATTTTGGGTGCACTTCCTGGCTACTTTATTCTTTATACTATTGGTGCGGGATTGATTGCAAAGTTAGGTTTTGATGCTATTGCTGCTCATTTCATATTCTCATATATTATTTTATTGTTAGGTGCAATTGTATTTTATACTCTCGTTAATAAATTATTCAAATCAAAGGTGTTAGGTCTTGTTGGTGTTCTCGTATTTTTTATGGCGGATAAATTTCCAATTCTAAAATACACAACCTTCGCTGAATTATTGATTATGCCTTTAATTATCCTTCTATTATATAATTTCATCAAAGATACTTCGAAAAGAAATATATTATTTTTAGGTATTGGATATGGGCTTGCTGGACTTACACATAGTGTATCGTTTATTGGAAGTACATTTTTGATCTTTTTCGCTTTTTTGTGGTATGGACTGAGATCTAACGGTGATTTAAAATCTAAAATCATGCCTTATTTTATTGTAGCATTTGTTGGTGGATTGATTGCAATGGCATATTGGGCAGGACCAATCTTTGTTTATCAAGGCGAAACAAGTTTGCACTATAATGAATGGAATAATGTTGATTGGTCAGATTCGGGAATTCAGTTTGAATTTGTTAAGGATGTTATTAAGGGTGGTTTGTTTAATTTCGTTGGTGTTTTTTCTGCATTTATTTCTTTATTTACTTTACTTGGTCTTGCAGGTTTATTCCTTCGTCGTAAAACTAAAGAATTTGGAGCTGAAAGTTATATTAAATTTTTGTTAGTTAGTAGTTTAGTTATTACATTTCATTATCTTGTTACTGTAAATTTATTTGGTATTCATTTTATTCCTAATCGAATGTCTAGTATGTTACTTCTTCCCGTTTGGAGTTTATTATTTGTTTATGGTGTAAACTTTGGTTTTAGATTTAGTAAAAAGTTTAAATTAACAAAAACTCAATGTGTTTCATTAATTATTCTTGGTTTGTTGGCATTCCAAGTTAGTGCTTATAGTTCTAACTCGGTGGGTCAGTGGTATACGGTTGGACAAACCGGACTTCCTGAACATATTGTTGATTCTTCAGATTACTTGATTAGTAATGGCAATATTAATGATGTTGTTCTGACGACTAAAGAACTTGGATTTTCAATTAATGCGTTGAGTGGTAGGAAATTAATTTCCGTCCGTCGTGCACAGAATGATCCATTTATTGATATGGATTCACGAGAACTTGATCAAGCAATTATATTATATGGTAATAATGATGTTGTTCGTAAATCCTTACTTGATAAATATAGTGTTGATTATGTTTATTGGGATTCTTTTTGGATTCAAAGCGAATATACTATTGATAACTCGGGGAGAGTAATTAGTAGTTTTGATCCTTTGTTTGTTTTTGATTCGGAAAGAAATAGAGAAATATTAGATAAAAATGGTGTTAAATATATTTTACAAAATACTTGGGTTGATCCTTCACTTCGAGGAGAGAATTATCAGACTTTTGATTTATTATTAATCTCGCCTGAAAATTATCAAAGTTTTGAAACTCCTTGGAATTCTGGACTCGGTAAATACCTAACTGAAGTTTTTAGGTCTGAGAATGATGATCGAGTTTTAAGTAAAATCTACAAAGTTAATTTATAGCTTAACAATATCTTTTTAAGTTTCTCTCTGAGTTGAGATTATGCGCACTATACTTGTTACTGGCGGGGCTGGGTTTCTGGGAAGTCACCTTTGTAAACTGCTTCTTGAACATAATGGAAATAAAGTTATTTGTTTAGATAATTTTTTTACTGGGAAAATTGACAATCTTCGAGATTTAGAAAGTAATCCTAATTTCAAAATTGTCTCGCATGATATTACTGATCCTCTTATTGGTAAGATTTCAGAACATGTTGATGAGATTTATAATTTGGCTTGCCCGGCAAGTCCGATTCACTATCAATTTGATCCAATTGAAACTATTAAATCTAATACTGTGGGCGTGGTTAATGTTCTTGAGTTTGCACGAGTAAATGGTGCAAAAATATTGCAAGCTTCTACTTCTGAAATTTACGGTGATCCTGAAGTTCATCCACAGGTTGAAAGTTATAATGGTAATGTTAATACTCTTGGCCCTCGAGCTTGTTATGATGAAGGTAAGCGTGTTGCTGAAACTTTATTTATGGATTATCACCGCAAATATAATTTGGATATTCGAATTGTTAGAATCTTTAATACTTATGGTACAAATATGGCTCGAGATGATGGTCGAGTTGTTAGTAATTTTATTATTCAAGCACTAAATAATAAACCGATTACAATTTATGGTGATGGGAATCAAACTAGAAGTTTTTGTTATGTTTCAGATTTAGTTGAAGGGTTATATCTAACTATGACTTCTGGTGAAATTATGCCAATTAACTTAGGAAACCCTGATGAGTTTACAATAAAGGATTTGGCTGAAAAAGTTATTGAAATTACTGGTTCAAGTTCAGAAATTGTTTATCGTGAACTTCCAATCGATGATCCGAAACAGCGACAACCCGATATTGGACGTGCAAAAACAGTATTAAATTGGTCTCCAAAAGTTAATTTGAATGACGGTTTGAAAATTACTATTCCTTATTTTGATAATTGAATATTTTTACTATTCCTTCGCGCAAGGATGTTTTTGGTTCCCACCTGAGTTTTGATTTTGTTTCAGAAATGTCTGCTTGGAATTTTCCAACCTCACCGTGTCGCTCATTTAAAATATTAATCTTAGAATTTGAATTGGGAGTTAATTCTTTAATTAGGTTTGCAAGCTCAAGTAACGTTGTCTTTATTCCAGATCCTAAATTTAATATTAATCCTGACTTTTCTTTTAACTTTACTAATACTTCCACCACATCATCAATATAAATAAAATCAATTATTTTTTCAGAACCATATAGTTCAATATCTTTATTTGTTTTGAACATTTCAATAAATTTTGGTATTACTCTATCTACATCCCCGTAACCATATACGTTACTCATTCTTACAATGTTATAATCTAACTTGTAAGAATTTCCATACGATCTAACTATCGCTTCTCCTGCAACTTTTGAAGCAGCATATGGATTTTCTGGATTTAATTCTGCATTAATTTTAACTGGTAGTTTATCCTGATTTCCATAAACTTCGCGAGATGATGCAAATATTAACTTCTTTTTGTGTTTTGTGCATGCTGCAACTATATTTTTTGTTGCTTCAACATTTAATTTATATGTTAATTCGGGTTCTTCAATCGAAGTCATAACTTGACTAATTGCTGCTAGGTGGTAAACTACATCATTTTGTGAAATTAAATCTTCTATGTCTTCAATTATACTTTCACCTAAAAATTTTACTTTATTGTTCAGTTCTAATTCGTTTTTTCTATAAAGATTATCAATAACTGTGACTTCATTGTTTTCTGAAAGTTTGTTTGCAAGATACGTTCCTATAAATCCCGCACCCCCAGTTATTAGAATATTCATATTGACTCCTTTTGAGTAAATTTAATAAAGATTGCTAAGTAAACTATTTCGATGTCAAGAAGAAGCAAACCAATGATAAGTTTTCTTATGCCTGCACTTAATGAGGAAGATGCATTACCTGTAGTTATTAAGTCAATACCTGTTTCTAAGTTGAAAACAGTAGGTTATTCTGTTGAGATTGTTGTTGTTGATAATGCAAGCACAGATAATACTGCCAAGGTTGCTAAAAAGCTTGGTGCACGAGTAGTTAAAGAGCGAAAACGTGGCTATGGCTCTGCGTATAAGAAGGGTTTCAAATCAGTTAAAGGTGATATTATAATCACGGGTGATGCGGATAATACTTATCCGTTCAAAGATTCTCTTAAATTTATTAAAATACTTGAAAAAGAAGATCTTGAGTTCATTACAACTAACCGTTTTTCTAATATGGGTAAAAAATCTATGACGTTTAGGAATAGATTTGGAAATTATGTGTTCAGAACTGCAACTAATATACTATTTGGATTAAAACTTGAAGATTCTTGGTCGGGTATGTGGATATTTAGAACTAAGGCTTTGAAACATTTGAATATTACTAGCGACGGTATGCCTTTATCTCAGGAAATTAAAATTGAGGCTTTTAAAAAATTGGGTGTTCGTGCCAAAGAGATTCCAATTAATTTTACAAACGTTAGAATTGGTGAAGCAAAGTTAGAACCTTGGAAAGATGGTGTTCGAACTTTGAAGTTTTTTGCTCGTAAGAAATTGGGTTTATTGCGTTAATTATTTTTTGAAGGTGAATTTTGAGTGAAATCCATAACTATATCCTGCCACAAATATTGCAGATATTAGTTTTGCAATGTGTGCTTTCATTTCAAAGTTTTCTACGATGAAAATTATTATGACTATATTGAGTAATATTCCTCCAATACTTACACCTGTAAAAATTGATGCCTGTCTTTTGTAATTTTTACTATGTTGTTTGAATGTAAAGAATTTATTCATGAAAAAATTATAAGTATATCCAATTATTTCTGCGAATATTACTACAGGAATATAAAATAATGCAAGTACGTCATTGAGGAAAAAAATTAGTGCCCAAGTTATGAATGTTGCCGTTCCTCCAACTAAAACAAAGCGTGTAATTCTCCTATAATTCATGTATAAGCTTGTTATATAAAATTTATAAATGGATTGTGTATGGCTTTTTTATGTCTAAGAAACTGAAAATATTTGCAGTTGTTCCTGCATATAATGAGGGAACTCGGATTTCTAAAGTTATTAAGGATTTAAAAAAATATAAGTATAATATTGTGGTCGTTGATGATGCATCTTCCGATAGTACTGTTAAAGTTGTTAAAAAATTTAAGAATGTTCTTTTAGTTGAACAAAAAATTAATCTCGGACAAGGTGCTGCTTTGCGAGTTGGAATTAAACGTGCTCTTAAAGCGGGTGCAGATATTGTAATTACTTTTGATGCGGACGGACAACATCAGGCAAAAGAAATTGAAGAATTGGTTAAACCCATTAGGGAAAATATTGTGGATATTTCTTTGGGATCTAGATTTTTAACTAAAAAAACTAAAATGCCACTTACTCGTGAAATATTGTTGAAAGGCTCGGTTTTAGTTGAACGAATATTGTTAGGTGTTAAACTTACTGATGCTCATAATGGATTTAGGGCGATGTCTCGGAAGTCTGCTAAAAAAATAAGAATAAAAGAAAATAGAATGGCTCATGCTTCGGAGATAATAAAAGAAATCTCTAGAAATGGACTTAGATATACTGAAGTTCCTGTAGAAATTATATATAGTAAAGATACTCTTGAAAACGGTACTGGTTCATATTCAACTGCAATAGG
>JABIPN010000025.1 GCA_018698915.1 Candidatus Woesearchaeota archaeon | reverse complement strand
GATTTGTCTTTGACTGTTGGAATTATTTTATTGATAACTGCTTTAGGATTGGCTTTGCCCTTGAAAGCTACTGCGTTTTCTAAAGTGAGTTGTAGAATCCTTTTCTTCATAACTAGAATAGATGGCTGAAATTTAAAAGATTATTTATCTATTTAATATATCCACCTTTTTGTATTGTCCAGAGCTTTTTGTAAATTTTTGAAGATTTAATTAATTCTTCATGAGTTCCAATTTCTTTTATTTTTCCTTTATCAATAACTACGATCTTATCTGCATGCATAATTGTTGATAAACGATGGGCAATAATTATTGTTGTTCTATTTTTCATCAATTTTTTTAATGCACTTTGAATAAAGAATTCAGTTTCAGAATCCATTGCAGATGTTGCTTCATCAAGAACTAATATTTTCTTGTTTGCTAAGATTGCTCTTGCTATAGATACTCTTTGCTTTTCTCCACCTGAAAGTTTTACTCCTCGTTCTCCTACAATTGTGCTTCCTTTCTCAGGAAGTCCATTAATGAAATCTTCTAATTGTGCAAATTTAATTGCTTTCCAAACTTCTTCTTCTGAAGCATTGGTTTTTGAGAAAGCAATATTATTGTAAATTGTATCATCAAAGAGTATTGCTTCTTGAGGAACTATACTCATTTCAGACCTAACTGATTCTTGTTTGAATTCTTTTATATCAGTTCCATCAATAAGAACTTGACCGAAATCTGGATCATAAAATCGGTAAAGAAGTTTTACTATGGTTGATTTTCCCGCACCTGATAATCCTACAAATGCAATTTTTTGATTTTTACCAATTTTAAGATTGAATTTTTCCAATATTTTTCTATTTTTATCATAGCCGAAATTTACATTTTTGAATTCTACCCTTCCTTGTTTAATTTTTAATATTTTTGCATTTGGTGTATCTTTAATTTCATTTTCTACATCTTCATATCTAAATAATTGTTCCAAGTCAGTCATTGCACGATAGAAGTTACGCATACCCCAAGTAAATCCGTGTAGAGGACCGAGAAGTTGTCTAAATGCTGACCAAACAAAGACTAAAGTTCCTAAACTCATTGTTCCATTTATTACTCCAAATATTGGAATTAATATAATGAATAGAGAAAAAATACTTGTTACCAAAAAGTTTAGTGTATCTTTGACTTTGTGATATGCCCATGATTTTACTTCAGATTTTCTTGTGTTTTCAGTAAGACCTTTGAATTGTTTCTTTATTTTCAGTTCTTTTCCAAAATATTTTATTGAATCAATATTTGTAAATGTATCTGCGATGTTTGCGCGTTCTTTGTCTTCTGCTTCATTTCTAACAAGTCTGATTTTTGCTGCGATTGTCAGTAAGTAGAAATTTATTAAAAGGAAAGTTATAATTAAACCAGTTACAATCAGCGGAAGTCTCCAATCAACTATGAATAATGCCGCGGATACTAAAATATATTGAAAAATTAAAGGAAGAAATTGAAAAGTAAGTGTATCAGTAAGCGATTCAATTGAACTGCCTCCGCGAACCATTCTTGAAATTAAAGTTCCAGTTTTATTTGATGCATGAAAATCATGTGAAAGTCCAATTAGATGGTTAAAGAATCTATTTTTCAAACTTTGTTTTAGATTAGAATCCAATTTTATTAATATTGAAATTCTAAACCATTCACATATTGAATATATTAATACTGAAATTCCATAAGCCAGCAATAATACTAATAATATTTTTCCAAATGTAACTTTAGTTATAGTACCATTTACAAATAATCCA
Organism: Candidatus Woesearchaeota archaeon; assembly: GCA_018698915.1. Classification (GTDB taxonomy): domain Archaea; phylum Nanobdellota; class Nanobdellia; order UBA10117; family ARS21; genus JAAZWY01. The sequence continues at coordinate 1,635 of JABIPN010000025.1, read as the reverse complement.
CCCTTATCGACAAGTTGTTTGAATATAAATGGAGTTACGAGAGTTATTGCTTGCATTAAAATTATAATTGCAAAAGTTAAGAATACTAATAGTTTGTATTCTTTTACTAATTCCCAATATATTTTGAGATTCTTCTTGTAGTGGATTTCTCGTGTCATGGTTACAATAATAATATCAATTTATTGTTTAAAAATGATTGTGGTTATGCGAATTTAATCCAAGCTAAAATTAAAAGCAAAATATTTACAAGATAAACACTCATACAAATTATACAGAAGTTTTTGAGTTTGAAGTAAGAAATATATGCGAGATATTTTGTGGCAAGCATACCAATAATTGCTAAATACAAGATTGCTGATGAAAAGTAAGTTAAAGATAAAATAAATACTACTGCATAAAATCCAATTCCAAGAATTGAATTATTTATTCCTAAAGTTTTTGAATATTTACTTTCAAATGCTGCTGAGCAAGAGATTTTTTTATTTATGTCACAAACGGGAGAATAATCTTCTTGCGCCACTAATTTTCTTTCAACATACAAGGAGTAAACAGATAGAATTAATCCTAAAATTGCTAAGATTTGAATGTAAATCATTTTGGATATGCTTTCTTGATTATAGATTGCTTGTTCTTGAAATGCTTTTGAACAACAGCGATGAATTTGATTAACTCATCAGATACTCCAGATTTTAAATCAGCTGGATGAATTTTCTTGGTCTTGAAATCCTTCTCCAGTTGTTCATATGAATTGTATTCAACAGTTCCACCATATTGATCTGGACGAACTATTTTGAAAGTTTCTCTGACTGGAAAGATTACGTATTTTGCCATTGCTAAAACTCCATTATCTTCAACAACGCCTTCAGGACAATAAGCTTTGTTCATTTTCTTTCTTATTTGTTTTTCTGTGTCTTCAAAAGTTATTGCTGAACTTGTATCTGATGCAGACATTTTTTTACCTTTAAATAATCCCGGAATTATTGGAGTGAAAACACAGGTTGGTTTTTTGTGTCCTAGCTTTGGAACTTCTTCTCTAGCTAGCATGTAGATTTTTCTTTGATCTATTCCTGAGAAAGCAACATCTGCTCCAATATGATGAACGTCAATTGCTTGCATTAAAGCATAGTTGAATGAACCTAAATCCGGATTGCTAACTTGTCTAACTACTTCAGAACTTGCTCTTTTTGCGCGAGTTAGATTAACCATTCCCATCATTTTGTATAAATCCATTACATATTCTTTTTTCATTTGAAAGTTTGAACCTAGAACGAATTTTACTTTTCGAGAATCTGCTCCGACTGACTTTAACATTGCAGTAATTACTTCTTTGTAATATGTTGATCTTGCAAGAGTCAACTCCCATGGAGATTTTCTATCATCTAAATAAGCATGAATGTTTGCCAGGAGAAATCTAACTTCAAATCCGGCATCTATGAAATCTTTTAGTTTACTTGCGAGAATTAAATAAGCGACATGTACTTTTCCTGTGGGAGCTGCGCCAATATACACTACTGGTTTTTTCGTAGAGCGTAATAGTTTTTCCAACTCATCTTGTTTAATTACTTCTTGAGTATTTCTCAGAATTAAGTCGAGCTTTTTCATAGAAGTAAATAGTGACTCACTTTTAAAATGATT
>JABIPN010000024.1 GCA_018698915.1 Candidatus Woesearchaeota archaeon | reverse complement strand
TCTTTTACTCGGACAGAAGCAACAATATCATAATCCCCAGTTATTTGATAGACTTTATCAACACAGTCTATATTTAGTAAATCATTACAGATCTTAAATTGATCTGCAAGTTTTGTTACTCTGATCATTAAACGAGCCGAGATATTCTTTCCCAACTTTTTATGATTAAAAACAACAGTATACTTTGAGATGATTCCTTCAGATTCAAGTTTTTTGATCCTGTTATGAATTGTAGTAATTGGGATATTTAATTCTCTGGAAATTTGCTGAGTTGTTTTTTTTGCGTTCTTTTTTAGGAGACTCAGAATGTCCATATCTTTATCATCTAGCTTCATAATGGAATAATATTTCAAAAACTTATAAATCTTCCGAATATAATTGGTTATTTTTCCATTTTTTAGTAAGTATTTTCTTATACTAGTTTTGCGTTATAGTCATTGTGATAACGATGGAAAGACTAGGAATACATAGCTTGGATTGTATGGACTGTGATCCTACACACATGTCCGTAGTAGTTTCAAGTAGAGATGACGAAGTTTACTGTAAAATGTGCGGTCTGGTTTTGGTTTGAATCTTACTGCTTGACGTTGTATAACTGCCGGGAAGTGCGGGGAAACTCGCACTTATTCTTATTAAAATTATAAAGGATAGTGAGCGACACCGAAGCGCCGCGTCTTCTCGCTTAAACGAGCCCGCGAGGATTTGAACCCCGACCAACCGGGCCGAAACCGGTTACACTATCCAGATTATGCTACGGGCCCGTTGACTATAGGTCTGAAGAGGCGTTTATAAACTTTACTTACTTAATATTTTCATGAATTCAAGAAAAATACTATCTAAACTAATTATTATCTTATCTATAATTGGGATAATATTTTCTGTATTAACTATTTTCAATCATTATACTGTTGAAGATAATTCTTTTTGTTTAACTGATAAAGGTACTTGTGATGTCGTAAATAAGAGCGTCTACTCTACGTTATTTGGGATTCCGCTGGGCTTTTTCGGTATTTTTTACTTCATAGCAACCATTTATTTTGCAAGTAAAATCTATTACAAAAATAGAGCAGATATTGATAGTCTAATAATTATAACGGCTGCTGGATTAATTCCAGTAGCATACTTAATCTATGTTGAGGCGTTTAAACTACTCACATTTTGCAGCCTTTGTACAGTTATTCACCTAGTTGTTGGATTTAATTTTGCTCTGGCGTTTTTACTCCGTAAAAGATTAAACTTTTAAAGGAAAAAATAGAATCGGAATTTATGCCCCTGTAGTGTAGTTCGGTCAATCATTCCAGATTCTCAATCTGGCGACCCGAGTTCAAATCTCGGCAGGGGCGTATTTATTCTACGAAAATTATTATAAGTAGAAACATTATAACAAACTATGAGTTTATTATTAAGAAGAACTTCAATCTCAAAACTTATAGATAAACTTGATATTAATGCTAAGTATACTGCAAAATCTGCATCATATCAGCTTTTAGAAGTTCTTGAACATAAATATAAACTACTTACAACTTCAGATAAAGAAAAACTTCTCAAAAAATATGATGAAGGACACGGCAATGCTGGATATATATTATATAAACTTGCATCAAAAAATGGCTTAATAGGTAATCAATTTGACAAGTTTGTAAATATAACTATTGATCGTTCAATTCTAGAGATTGATAAAAATAAAAGGCCAAAAGGAGCTAGGGCAATACGTGTAACTGATCACGGTAATGTGATTCAGAATGGTCGTCTATCAAATATAGTTTTTTTAGTTAATTATAAAGTTAAATTATTTGAAAGAAAAAATATAGAGAAACTATTCTCAGGATTGGAAAAACTGACTAAGCAAAATATAGAACTTAGGAGTAATGCTGTAGCTTGGAAACATAATTCATATATTGGTATAATAAATAAAATTATAAAAGAGAGACCAGAATTATTTAAAAAATCTGATGTAACTCGTTTAATCCATATTTTTGAAAGTGCAGATACCGAAATAAAAATAGCCCTGTATGATCTTATTAAAGAAAAGAGTATATACTCACTTTGTGATAAAGAAGATCTACAAAAAATTACAAATATTTTACTGGAAACATTAAATTCCTCAACTGATACAACTACAACTCATTCAATAATCCTTACACTAACAAGGATTCTACAAAAAGATTCAAATTATTTTAATAAAAATAATGTTGAGAATATAATTGAAATATTAAATTCCACAACAAACTCATACATTAGAAATGCTTGTATTGGCTTTTTAAAAATAGCATCATCTGATTTATCGATCTTTAGTGTGGAAACACAAAAAGAGATTGTTAGATTCTATTTTGATAATAATTTAGCAGATGAAAACTTTTTGATTAAATATAATGAATTACTGCTTTTTATTATTAAGAAATATCAAGGAGGACTTCAGAAACTAGGAAAAGAGAAACTAGTTATCAACAGAGATATTACCAAATTCTCAGATCATGACCGATTCCTTAATGACAAAGAAACAGAAATCATATTCAATCTAATTATTTCAACAGTTAAAAAGGATAATAGTAGATATATAATCTTAATTGATTGGTTAAGGGTTAATGAAACCCATTTAATATTTAATAGAGCACAAATTTTAGAACTTATAAAATTATCCTATGAACTTATGAAAGCAGATAAATATTCAAAAGAAATTGGAGAGAAACTTATAGATTTATTTGATGAACTCTGGAAACGTGAAAATCTCGTTGGGAACAAGCATTCTGAAGTTGATGAAATTGTAAAGTTTATTGTTAAAAATAATTTAGCGCATCGTTTCAGTATCAAGCGTTACCTAGAAGATACATATGGCAACCTTATAAATTATCTTAGAACATTAAATAATAAAGATAAAGATGATTTCATAATTTTCTGTGATATTTATGAAATTGCATTTAAAGAACCAAAAAATTCAGGATTTTTAAAATTATCAGAAAAAGCAAGAAAGAAAATTTTCCAAATATATAAACGAAAATTAAGATCAGATAGACAAAATACTCAAATTGTAGAAGGTTTATCAAAACTAGACGATGAAACAATTAACTTTCTTAGTGGTGTTATAGAAAGAACAGATAATAACAGATTAGGGAAAAAACTTGGCGATTCAATTAGACAATTATCTGTATTTTATGAATTTGATAAAAAACCATCAAAATTTAAAGCATTATTAAAACCGTTCTTTAAAAAAGTTCCAAAGTCAATCGTAAAACAAACATTATCTGAATCATCAGACCTTGATGATTTCCTGGTGAAAATGAAAGATACACAAAGTAAAATAATAAAGGACCAATTTGGCACATTTACAAAAAAACAGAGAAAGAAATTAGAATCACCGGGCGAACACGCACTCATTTCATTACAGTTAAATCAAAATTATCAAAAACATAGCGAACACCATCGTGAAACTTTTTATCAAGGATTGAAACAATATTTGAACGGCAAACATCACAAATTCAAATATTCCGAATTTAAGACTTTAATTAAATTATACGGACCAAATGGAACAAAAATGAAAACAAATCTCACTCCAAAAATAGTAAAGCGCTGGATAAAGACCATGGAATATAAAAGACGTCCAACCGCTGTTGAACTTATTGATGCACAATCATTAATCTCTCGAGTAGAAGCAATTAAATTATCCATACAAACAAAGATACATTTCAAAGGTATAAATGAAACCAAAGAAATCTTAGAAGAGCTTGATCTTATTTACAATAATGCATTAACTGATAATTTTAAAAAGCGAGATTCAGCAATAAATAGTTTAGTTAATTTAAAAAATAAAATAGGAAATAATAGTCCAGAAACAATTCAAATAATAAATTCAATTATAGCTGATTTAAAAATTGAAGGTGTATCTGAATATTATTTATCTGATAATTTTGATTATGAAGATTCATTGAAACTTGGAGAACGTTGGGGTACTTGTCAATCTTGGTCAAGTAAAGGTCCATTTAATACTGGTTTAGTTTCAACAACAAATGATGGTACAAAAAAATATGTACTAATTAAAGATTTAAAGGGGCGTTGGTTGGCAAGAGCAATTATACATTTAGTTATGTATGATAATGAATGGTGTGTTCTATTAGATAATAACAGATACCATCAAAATGAGGAACAAAAAGAATTAATAAAAAATTTTGCAAGATACAAAGCACAAAACTTGGGAATCAAAGTTATAGATTCAGAAATTGGAGTTGATAGTTCAAAATTAGTTATATTTGGTAAAACTGGGAGTTTCTATTCTGATTCTGGTCTGAAGAGTTCAGAAATTAATCCGGAAAAATATGATTCGGCCGGGCGAATTTCTCAAAATCAACAGATAATAAAATAAACTTTATTCTTCAGGATATTCAAAATTACTTCGATAAAGTAAATGCTCTCTAAATTCTCGACTTCTTGCTCTTAGAGCCCTGTAAAATTGCTGATGATTTTTTTCAATTTGGTTGTAGGATATAGATCTTCCCTCAGAATCAATACAGTTTTCTTTAAAATGATCTGCCAACTCTTTGTGAGTATTCTCCATAAAAAGATTAACTTTCTTCGGAAAAACGTCATCAAGTCTACCTTCTCTAGAAAGATATTCATGAATAATTGGATATTGGGCTGCAAGATGACTTCGTGCATTAAGTCTGCTACCTTTTCCAATTTGGTCTGATATATCAACACAATTTATGTTAACCCAATGCTTAAGTTCTTCAGAATCAAATGAATGTAAATATGTAAAGAAATTTTCTACTTCTTTTTCATTTAAAGTTTGTGATGAATTCATAATTGAACCAAATCTAATGCAGTATTCATCTATCTCTTTTTGTTGATAGCCAAGTTGTTTTCCTAGTTTTTCAGAAATTTCTACAAATTCCCCACAGCCAGGATCTAATAGTGTTTCTTCGAGCTCTGCCAAAATTTTTTCATTCAAAGAATAAATTATATTATTTCTAAATCTCTTACTTACACAAGATTGTTCTACTGCTACCATTAATCTCGGTTTAACTAATTTTATTGCTTCATCCTTTTCAATAGACATAAATACTGACGGAGCATCTGATTCAAGAAGCCATTCTAATTTTTTGATATGTAGCAAAGCATACTCAGCATCACTTTTATCTTCAAAGTAATAATAAAGATCAATATGCTCGGGATTAAGTAAATTTAGCGTTGCTGACCTCATTGACTGTACAGATCCGGGAGTAAACTCTTCAGTCTCATTAACTCTATTCCAATAACCTCTACTATTAAATCTGTTTTCTGTAGACTCAGGTGCATAATAAAGTCGCTCTTCAAAATTAATATGTTCGGGATTAATATTATCTGTAGACTCTGTTTCTTCATTAGGAAAATTTTCCATGAAGTTTTCAGGTAACACTCGATCAATAAGTTTTGAAACTTCCTTTAATTTTGGTAATTCATTTTCCTTATAAAATAATCTACTCATCTTATCATCAAGAGCAGGTTCTGCTAACTCAACTGCCTTGAAAAGAATCAGTTTACGATATGCACTATAATCTAATTGGTTGATGGGATTAAATTCGCTAAGATCTACAAGCTTATCCATTAGAAAATAAGGCATAGACTTTGAAATCTCAGTTGCAGTAGCTTCCAATCTTCTAAAATTGTCAATATACAATTTACTAACTCCATTAAGTTTAAACTTAACTTCATCTTTAATTACACGTTGGTCGAAGTCATCTATCTTTCTCGGTACATCAGAATTATACTTAGCTATAGCATTATCAAGCTCAGATTCTTCATAATTCAAAACGCTTCCAAATAGAACTTCGTCAGTCATAGTCTTTACTATTGGAAATTGGATTTTTAAGTTTTATTAAAAGCATTATTTTTTCTTGCGTCTTAAAATCTGACGTTTTCGTATCTTATAATTTCTATAATATACCTGTCTGAGCATTGGAAGATTAAGAAACACACCGCCAACCATTAAACCGAGTGCAAGAGAACGATAAGATTCAATAAGTAACATAGGAAATCCTACAATTATTATAATTCTTCCAAATGTACTTAATGCAAAATGAATTGGTTTTGCACCTCGATGATATCGTTTTACACCGTGATAAACTCGCTTCATATACTAAAAAACTAATAATACTATAAAAAATTATTTACCTGCCAGGGAAGTTAAAATATCTGACGTCTGTAATAGTAATCCCGATATAAAATCTTTTGTCACACTGGTATCAAAGTATAAACCTAACACTAAAATTGCAATAACTGCAGCAATAAGATAATGTTTCATAATTAAATTATAACTCACTTACTTTTAAAATTTTAGATGGAGCATTAATTGAACATTGCATCCATAATTCCTCGCGCAATATCTAAAATACCTTGACTAAAATATACTGCTAATTCGAAAGCGGGTTTTATATTAGTTGCACCAAGCCCAGCAAGATTTCTTGTTGGTTCCGGGAAAAATAGGAGTCCAAGAACTACAATAATTGAAATAAATAATAACCATTCATGAAGTTTATTTGTAAACCAATACCACATACAATCAAAATGCTTTTTAAGGTATTTATACTTTTTGAGTTAGGAGACGTAGATTAAAATCAAACATATTTACCTAACAACCGCAATTCCGTATACGAATGCTAATTTACACATTGGACACGCTTATGAGAACATTTTAGCAGACTTTCTAGCTCGATACTACAGACAGCAAGGAAACAAGGTTATATTTCAAACTGGAACTGATGATCACGGATTAAAGAATTATAAATCAGCCAAGGAAGAAGGTATTTCAACAAAGAAATTCGTTGATAAAAACGCAAAAAATGTTGAAGCTGTTTTCAAAAGTATTTCAAGTTCTCATGATCAATTCGTGCGAACTGTTGACTCAAAAAAACACTGGCCGGGAGTACAGAAACTCTGGAAAGCAATTTCAAAGGATTTGTATAAAAAGAAATATACAGCAAAATATTGTGTCGGTTGTGAAAGATTCCTGTTAGACAAAGAAATAACCAAGGGATGTTGCGAAATTCATCCAGGAAAAAAACTAGAAACAATTTCGGAAGAGAATTATTTCTTCAAACTTTC
>JABIPN010000023.1 GCA_018698915.1 Candidatus Woesearchaeota archaeon | reverse complement strand
TTACACTCTTATCTTCAACGGCAACTCCCAAAAGTTTTCCAATAACTCCGTGCTTCATGTGCTGCTCACGCGCAGAGATATCTCCAAAACATTTCAAATCTCGACAGATTGGTGCACTCATTCCAAAACATATACTTCAGAGTATAAAAACCTCACGACTTAAGATTTATATACATCTAAATCTCTTTTCTAACATGCTCGCCATAGTAAATTTAGCTTACGCTTTTGTTATTGGATTTGCACATTATCTGAGCGATAGTTTTACTGGTCGAAAAAAATACCAAAAAGAAGTTAGATCTTTTGCAGCAGGATTATCTATAGCTTATCTTTTATTATATTTATTTCCTGAACTCTATACTGGTGTTGTGGAATTTCATAGATCTCTATTTTTATTCGTACTCTTAGGATCAATGGTTTTTCATCTTATTGAGAAATACATCTACCAACACAAAAGAAGGAATATTAGAATATTTGAATTGCGAGTTATGCATGCAGCAGCATTCTTTATCTATCATATAATAATTGGGATAATTCTTGTGTCGATAAATCAAATAGATCCTCTCGGTGGAATATTATTTTTCATACCAATCTTATTCTACACTTTAGTTAGTCAAGTCTCACTTTCAAATTTACACGCACACGTTACTGAACGATTATCACTTAAACTTCTCCTATCATCTTCAACATTACTTGGAGTTTTGATCGCATCATTTTTTACAATTTCAACAAAATTACATTTTTCTCTTCTAGCATTTATTGCTGGAGCTTTACTATATAATGTAATGGTTGAAGTTGTACCAAAGGAAACTGATGGCGATATTTTATTTTTTATGTTAGGAACGTTAGCCTATATAACACTTATTTTCTCAATGGGTGGATTCTAAGAAACTAATTTATGAATTACTGTTCCGCCAGCCAATAATCCTATACCACTCAAAATTACAAACATAGGTAATTGGAACATGAGAAATAGTGAGGAGAATAATCCTAAAACTGCTGTGACTGGAACTTTTTTGATACTAAATGGTGCTCGAAATCCTTTTGTGAATGGTTTCTTTTCTTTTAATCTAAGCGAAATTAATGCAGTATTAATCAAAATAAAAGTAGCAAATACTGCAAAGTTTGTCATTTCTGCAACAGTACCAATTTTACCAATTAAACTGAATGCAATTGCCGCAATTGCTGTAAACAAGACTGCTATATGTGGTGTCTTTCTCCAAGAAGATACTTTGGATAAATTTTTCAGCTTAGGATAATTCTTACAAATGCCATAAATTTGCCGAGATGCGCCTATCAAAATTATAAGTATAGTATTTCCTGTAGAGAACAATGCAATAATTGAAAGTGCCAAAAATGCATATGATCCTAACGCTACTGCCGCAACATCTGCAAGTGGTGCTGTGGAGACTGCTAACTTATCCCAACTGAGAATACTTACTGCTGAAATTGCAACTAAGATGTATATTACTGTTGAAATTAATATAGAAAGTAAAATTGCGCGTGGAACTGTTTTCTTAGGTGTTCTTGTTTCCTCAGACAATTTAACAATAGTTTCAAATCCAATAAATGCAAAAAACACTAACGCTGACGCAGATAAAACTCCTTCGAATCCTAAAGGCATATCTAAATAATCTACTGATCCAATTTTATTCAAACCCAAATAGATAATAAACAACAAACCAAAAGTCTCAAGGAATGTAAATAATACATTTAACCATGCTGCCTGTTTTATTCCCCAATAACTGATAAGTGAAAAAATAATTATTGTTGTTGCAGCAATAATTACAACACCAACATTAAACGACGGGAATAACCTTGCAAAATATCCTGCAAATCCTAATGCTACTGCGGCAGCAGAAATAAGTAAAGTAAATACCATCATCCATCCCACTATAAATCCCAAACGCTCAGAAATTGTTTTCTTAACATATTCATATTCTCCCGAATCATCTGAAAATCTTGAACTAAATTCAGCATAACTTAATCCCGTAAAAATTGCAACAATTGAAGCTATAACAAAACTAAGCCAAACAGAATTTCCCGCAATACCTGCAGCTGCACCAATAAGAACATAAATTCCGGCACCAAGAATAATACCTACACCCATTAATGTTGTTTCAAAAAGACCCAAATCTCTCTTTAGTTTTGACATAAATTAAATTGCATTATGAGAATATAAATATTATCTAATTTTTAATCCTTCAATTATTACTGTTGGTAACTCTACGGGAGTTGAAACTGCAGGATTAAGAAGTCGTTCCTTACTATTTGAACTTTCTGTGAAACCCGTCATAAAATTTTCCAACTTTTCAGATATATTTACTGGTTTTCCTGAACCAATAATTTGGCCATCTTTAATTATGAACATGGCATCTTTTGAATTTAAAGAAATTTTTCCCCGATTAATTTTAGCTCCGGAAAAATTAGTAATTAATAATCCGTTATCAACTTCAGAAATAAGTTTTTGTCTTGATCGCTTCCCTATCGGTACAACAAAATTATTAGGATCATGAGAAACATTTTTCAAAATCCCTGAAGAAATTATTTCAGTTGCTCGTGTTGGGTGTCCATGTTTATCAAAAGGTGCTGAACCTAGACCACCTCTCAAATTTCCAACATCATACAAAGTTAAATTTTTACTTCCAACTGATTTTCCAATCTTCTTATTTACAAATTTAGAATCTCCCAATTCATTTACAACATATGAAAATGCCAAAGGATCTAAAATAATTGAATATTCTCCTGGATTGATTTTTTCCGCAAATACAGCTTCCTTTGCAAGAGCCAGAGTTTCTATAACTTTTTTCCGGTAATCAAAATCTTTCAAGGTTGTAGAAGAAATAACTTTACTGGCAGAAGTATCATTTACAAAAACACGCATATTCATTGACAATTTTGAAGAATCATAATCATAATCCACTCCATTTGAAGTTAAAAGTCTAATATTGGCTGAATTATAATTAAATTTTCCTCCAATTTTTTTAGCACCATGTTGAAATGCCAAATCAATTGCATCATCAAGAATATTATTTACATTAAAATTAACCAAATTTTTATCATGAAGTTCATTTGAACGATATTTTGAATTTGTGGAGAACCCTTTGAAATTTGGATCATTTTTCAATCGAGTAGTGAGTAATTTAATCTGCGAATCCAAATCTTTCTTCAAATCAAATTCAACAATCTTAACCTTTTTACCTTTACTATATGTTGCAGTTAACAAATTTTTTGAAAAATTTCTAGAAGTAACTTTTGTGTCTTTAAAATTAAAATTAGAATCCTTTCCTTGTTCTGAAATTAATACGAAATCACCTGAAAGTTTTGAGAGTTTTGAGTAAATATAATCTTGCGCTTGATGTAATGACATAGGCTTCTTGTGGAGTAAGATATAAATAAGTTCCCATTGCTAAGTGAGAACAAACTTATTTATTTAACAAAGCACAAATTCAATATGCTTAACTTAACTGTTCGTGGGAATATTCGTCCAGAATTTGTAAAGGCAGCACTTCTTGATATTTATCTCAAATGGAAGATTCCTCGGAACATAGAAGAAATTCTAGTAATTGATGATCCTAAATATTTCAAAGAAATTGAGAAAAGAATTCCAAGAAAAATGAGAAAAGAATTCCAAGAAACTTATTTTGAAGATCCAACTTCTATGTCCATTACTTCAGGAAAATTTGATTTAATAATTATAAGTATATCTTCAAAAACTGAAAATTATTTGAAAACAAATTCTGAAGCACTTCAAGGAGTAATCTCACACGAACTAATGCATATAGTTCAGAGAAGAAAAGGTTTGGACAGAAAAGTTCGTTCAGATGCAATTCGTGCATACAAAGAATTTAGACCGCGAATTAGAAAACTGTACAGATATATGGATAAAAACCATGTTGATCAAATATTTGCAGAAATTGGACGGCAAGCTAACTTCGTTCTGAAAGATCTATATGCTAATGATGCTCTAATTAAATTAAATCTAGGTAACGGAATTCTTGCAGATTATTCAAATTACTATGCTTCATCGGGAAGACTGATTCCTTCAATAAACTATGTAAAAACCGGACATAAAAAAATCACAAGAAAAATTCGAACAGACATTGCAAATTCAGTAAACTATATTCTTGGATTGATGCCTGTGATTGTACCTTTTGGTAGGTGGTATTTGAAAAGTAAAAATAAAAATGCAAAAATCCTTGTGGATTATATTGGTGACCATTATGAAACAAAAATGAGTCACGTAGCAAAAGAAATGGACAGTATCATAAAATATTCAATTAAAAATTTAAAAGATAGTCAAACTTTCAGAAAGAGTTTCTTTAGAAAATTATTTCTATTAACTGAAAAATTAATCAAAGAATCTGACGAATATGAATTCGAGAGACAATAAATTTATTAATGAACCAGCACAATTATGATAATGGTAAAAAAGAAAGTTCAAATTTATACTACAAATGTATGTCCTTGGTGCATAAAGGCTAAAGAATTCTTTAAAGAAAATAAAATTTCATACACTGAAAAGAATGTTCAAAAAGATCCAAAACTGGCAGATGAACTACTTGAAAAATCGGGACAAATGGGAGTTCCAGTTATTGTTATAGATGATAAGGCAATTATTGGATTTAATAAGGAAAGATTAAAGAAAGTCTTAGGACTATAATAATTATGAAAAACAATGCATTTATTGAATCTCAGAAACAATTTGATTGGGCTGCAAAACAACTAAACTTAGACAAAAAATTAAGAACTTCATTAAGATATCCTCAAAATTTTATTCAAAAAAGATTAATTATTCGTGGAGATGATGGTAGAATTAAAACATTTACTGCATTCAGATCCCAATATAATAATGCATTAGGTCCCTTCAAAGGTGGACTTCGTTTCCATCCTGAAGAAACTGCAGATACAGTCAGAGCATTATCTGCTTGGATGACTTGGAAATGTTCATTAACTGGACTACCGCTTGGTGGAGGAAAAGGTGGTGTGGTTTGTAATCCAAAGAAATTGTCTGAAAAAGAACTAGAAAAAATAAGTAAAGCCTATGCAAAAAAATTCGCAAAACATTTTGGACCATGGACAGATATTCCCGCACCAGATGTTTACACAAATTCCCAAACAATGGCTTGGATGCTTGAAGCATATGAGCAAAGTGTAGGAATATCAGCGCCTGGAACTTTTACAGGTAAACCTGTTGAACTTGGAGGACATGAAGGTCGTACTGAAGCAACAGGACTTGGTGTAGTTATAACTACTCGTGAAGCAATGAAACATGTTGGAATGAATCCTAAAAAATCAACAGCAATAATTCAAGGATTTGGTAATGTTGGTCAATATGCCGCAAAACATTTTGAGAAATTAGGATTAAAAATAATTGGATATTCTGATTCAAGCGGAGCAATATTTAACAAAAACGGAATTAAATTTGAAGACGCATTAAAATTTAAAATTAAAAACAAATCACTCAGAAAATTTCCAAAGGCAGAAGCAATGTCTAACGAACAACTACTTGAACAAAACTGTGATATTTTTATTCCTGCTGCATTAGAAAATGTAATTACTGAAAAAAATGCAGATAAAATTAAAGCAAAGATTATTGCAGAGGGAGCAAATGGACCTACAACAGTAAAGGCAGATGAAATTTTATACAACAATAGTATATTTGTTATTCCAGATTTATTATGTAATGCAGGTGGTGTTGTTGGAAGTTATTTTGAATGGGTGCAAAATAATTCTGGAGAAAATTGGACACTGAAAAAATATAATGATGAACTTGACAAAGTTCTAACTAACGCATTTCAAACAGTTGTAAAAACTTATGAAACTGAAAAGCATATTAACATGCGACAAGCAGCATACTTAGTTGCAGTAAAAAGAGTAGCTGATGCAATGAAGTTAAGAGGAAGAGTTTAAAACATTTATACACAAACAAAAATATGCTACGTTGGAAATTAGATAATCTTGTTAAAGAAAAAGATTTTGATAAAGAAATTAAATATCTTGAGAACTTAATAAACAAATTAAAAACATATAGATCAAAACTCAAACCTTCTTTATCTGAAAAAACATTCAAAGAACTTGTTGAACTTGAAGAAGAGTTAACTGAAAAATCAAATATACTTGGTGCATTTGTAGGACTAAAACAATCAGAAAACACCAAAGAAAAACATTTGAAAGTTTGGGATGCAAAACTAAATAAAATTGGAATTAGAGCAACAGATGAATTATTATTTATTGGTCGTTGGTTTGATGGACTTGAAGTTCCTGGACTTAAGAAATTAGATAATAAAAATGCAAAACGTCTTTTCAAATCAATTCCAAATTTAGAATTCTCATTAAACAAATCTCGAGAATTAGCAAAACACTCATTGTCTGAAAAAGAGGAACAACTTGCAATACGAAAAAATTCAACAGGAATTTCAACAATTTTAGAATTATATGGATTAATTACAAATGACTTCACTTACAAATTTAGAAATAAGGAAGTAGATAGTATTGAATTATTAAAGAAATATTTCTACAGTTCAAAAGCAGAAGATAGAGAATTAGCATACAAAGCATTATTTGAACCTTACAAAAATAACATTGAAAAGTTCCATTCAATTTACACTGCAGTATCAACAAATTGGATAAACATGTCCGAACTAAGGAAATACAAAAATCCAATACAAGTTAGAAATATCTCAAACGGAGTTCCAGATAAAGTTGTTCAAACAGTAATTGATACTTCGGTAAAAAACGCAAACATATTTCATGAATACTTCAAACTAAAAGCCAAACTTATTGGTATGAAAAAACTAAGAAGATATGATATTTATGCTCCAGTTAAAAAAATTACAAAAAAATATTCCTTCCAAGAGTCAAAAGACTTAGTCCTCGACACTTACAAAGAATTCCACCTACCTTTTTATAAAAAAGCAAAAGAAATTTTTGATAAAGGCTGTATAGATTCTCATCCACGGAAAAACAAAAGAACTGGTGCCTTTGCAATGTTAGCATCACCAAACATAACTCCCTACATAATGCTTAATCACGATGACACTTACCGAGATGTTGAAACAATGGCTCATGAACTCGGTCACGGAATTCATGATTTATATACAAAAGGAAATTATCCAAGCGTTGCACATCCCGGACTAACGCTTGCTGAAACTGCCTCAACTCTTGGAGAAAACATTCTATTCGATCGTTTGCTATCTCGAGCTAACAAAACTGAACGAATTACAATGCTTTCAGACAAAATTGGTGATGCATATGCCTCAATAATTCGTCAAACTTTCTTTGTAAAATTTGAACAAGAAGTTTATAGTAAAATCAAAGACGGATTAACTTACGAACAAATTTCAGATATGTATTTCAAAACACTAAAAGAACAATTCGGAAATTCATTGAGTCTTCCTGAAGAATTCAGATATGAATGGTCATATATTCCTCATATGTTCAGAGTTCCATTCTATACTTACGCTTATTCGTTTGGAGACTTATTATCAATGTCTCTTTATGCTAAATACAAAACTGAAGGAAAATCCTTCATTCCGAAAATTGAAAAAATCTTAGCAGCGGGAGGTTCACAAGATCCAGTAAAACTTCTAAAATCAATTGGAATAGATATTACAAAAGAATCTTTTTGGCAAGGCGGATTTGATACAATTAAAGCACGGATAATTGAATTAAAAGAACTTACAAAATAATTCAAGAAACTATTATAAATCCAAACCGCAACAATTCATAATGCGATATGATGTAATAATTATTGGCGGAGGTGCGGCGGGACTTAGTGCAGCACTTTATTCTGCACGTTATAATCTAAAAACCTTAATCATTGCTAAAGAGTTTGGTGGAACTGGAAACATAGCTCACAAAGTTGATAATTGGATTGGTGAACCTGGAATAACGGGAATGGATTTGATGAACAAATTCATAAAACACATTGACGAATATAAGGTTTCAAAAGTTGAAAACGAAGTAACTAATATTTCAAAACTTTCAAACGGATATTTTTCAGTAAAGGCGGGAAAAATATATCAGGGAAAAACAATAATTTATTCTTTAGGAATGAAACATAAAGAACTTGGAATTCCCGGAGAAAAAGAATTCTCTGGAAAGGGAGTTCATTATTGTTATACTTGTGACGGACCTCTTTATAAAAACAAAAAAGTCGCAATGGTTGGTGGTGGCGATTCGGCAGGTTGGGGAAGCGTGTTTTTGAGTGAGCACGCAAAAGAAGTTTATACTCTTGTCAGAAAACCAGTTATGCGAGCAGAACCTATTACTGTATCTCAAATGAATGCAAGCCCAAAAATAAAAATAAAATACAACACTGAGGTAGCAGAAATTTTAGGAGAAAAAGTACTTCAAAAAATTAGACTCAAAAATGGAAGAACAATTGAACTTGATGCAGTATTTATAGAAGTAGGACATATTCCTCTCAGCGACATGGTAAAATCTCTTCGAATCAAACGAACTAATCATAGATACATAATCGTAGATAATAATCAAAAAACCAACGTAAAAGGATTCTGTGCAGCAGGAGATATTACAACACGACACACACTAAAACAATTTATTACAAGTGCTGCAGAAGGGTCGGTTGCTGCAGAAACAGTTTACAATTATCTCAAAAGCAGCAAGTGGTAATTTTGTCCCTTGACAATTATATTCAACATTTGACTTATTTTTATATGGAATTAACTGAGAAAAAAATCGAACAGTTGCTTAAGCAGCCTATAATCGAATCTCAAGTAAGAAAAAGTAAGGATGGGCAATGGGTTATTCATAGAACTATTATGACTGACATTAAACCTATCAAATACTTAGAGAGGGTTATGAACGGAAAAACTTTGGTAGAGTAAATACTCTTCCAACAATTTCTGATTTGGTAATGAACATATCTTTATCTGGATGTTCATTATCACCTTTTAGAAAAATTTTATCTCCTTCAATTTTATGTATTCGTTTAATCTTAAAAATTCCTTTATGATTAGTAACTACAAGCTTTCCTTCTTTAGGTTTCATAAAATTTAAAACAATAATTCTGTCTCCAGAACTAAGTTGAGGATTCATAGTCGAATGCTTGACTTTGTAAATCATAACTCTGGTAACTCGCCAAACTTTAAAAACAAAACTAAATGACTCAGTAATTTATTCTATAACTGGCTCGTCTGTTGGATAGCAAACCCATTTAGGTTTTAACGCCTCAATTAATTCATCATCAGTATATTCATCAAGCGTTTTACAATTTTCACAAATAGGACAAGGCTCAGGTGTTGGACATTCTGGACACTCAGGAATTTCTGGAATAAATACTGAATCAACACCAATTCCGTGACCTACAACACCACCAACTGCACCAACAATTAAAAGTGCAGTTAATGCTTTTCCGGGAAGAAGCGCAATACCGATTTCAATAATATCATAAATATCAAAAAAGAGAGAAAGAATTCCCCATTTTTCTCGTCTTCGTTCCTTCTCACGCTTTGTTACCATAATAATAAAATAATCTAATCATATTAATTACTTACGCAAACTATTTCGCCTTTCAAAAACCTTAAAAGACTCTGAAACACTTTAAGATATGACCAAATATCGCATTGAAATTGATCTTGATAAATGTATTGGAGCATTCACTTGCGTCGATGTTTATCCTGAACTTTGGGAACAGGGCGATGATGGAAAAGCACATATAATTGCTGAAGGCGTAATCAAAGAAGACGGTCGCGAATATGTGGAACTCAATGAAAAACTCATTGATGTTGAAGCCGCAATACAATCACAAGATGTTTGTCCTGTACAAGCAATTAAAATAACAAAACTAAAATGAAAACTGAAACAAAACAAATAGTAACAAAAGATATGACTATAGGTGATATTCTAAAGAACTATCCTGAAGCAGTAGAAATTATGCTATCTTATGGTCTTCATTGTGTTGGATGTCAGGTTCAATTTCATGAAACTTTAGAAGGTGGATGTCTTGGACACGGTTTTGAAGAGAAAAAAATCGACGAACTTGTCAAAGATATCAATGCCGCAATTCAAGAAGTTCCAGAAGGAAACAAATTTTGCGCAACTCCAAAAGCTGCTGAAAAATTAAAGGAAATGGCTGAAAAAGAAAAAAAACCAGCAGTTCTTAGAATTGATGTTGTTGTAGGTGGATGTGCAGGATTCAAATACAATTTAGATTTTGATGAGGAAAAACAGTCTGACGTTCGAATTGAATCTCAAGGTATTATTTTCATAATGAACAAAGAATCTGAAAAACTAGCAAAAGGTGCAAAAATTGATTATTTGGACACTTTAAACGAAAGTGGTTTCAGAATCTCAAATCCTAACGCAGAAGAGTCTTGTGGCTGTGGCAAAAGTTTTTGTTAATCGTTAAGCTTAAAAAGCAAAAATTGAGATATTAAATTATGAAAACTTTGGTAAAGACCCTATATGATCAAAAAGAACTGGATAAGTTAAAGAATGATCTAAAGAATCATACAAAAAGCTTAGATGATATTTTGTATAATCATCATGCTAATGATTCTTTTGAAGTTAAAGATCTAGACAAAGTATTTACAGATATTGATCTAACTTCAAGAGAAATTATTAACGAAATGTCATATGACGGATTATCATTAAAGGTTGATTATAATATTCTAAATAAAATAGCTAAAGATAAAGAATTGAACAATACTTTAATCGATAATACTATTTCTCAAATTGAAAACCTTCTACAAGAATCTGAAGCTATGGCAAAAACTTATTTAGGTGCTGATTTTGAATTTTTTAAAAGAGACGAAATTATTAATTTTGACTATGATTCGGTTATTAAAAAAATGAAAGTTAAACTTCCATTGTTAAAGGAAAAACAGGACTATTTGTCTTTAACAAAATTAGAAATTTCAGCGGAAGGACTACATGCAATTGAAAGTGCTCATCTAACACTATATAATGTTCTTAATAGTATAGAAAAAATTGTTAATAATGAAGAAACACTATATGCTTAATCTTCTAACTAACTAGAATAAAACTTATATATGATGCCTTAATTCATAATTTATGGTTGGACAAAAACCTGAACTTGTAAACTTGATTTCTAATTTAAGAACTAGAAGAACTAGAATTGAGAAAAAACTTAAAAATCAAGAAAAGGTAGTAGATAAAATTGATAATCACATTGGAGTTCTTATGAGTAGGGGAAATAAAAAAAGCTCACCAAGTATTCAAAGGTTAGAAATTAAACTAAACTCTGAATTAGTAGCATTAACTCATTATTATGATTTACTTGAAAAATTAGTTAATCATATTTCTCAAGTAAAACAACAACTTACTTCTGAGTTTGATGTTTGATTTCTATAATTAATTTCATCAAAACCTTTTTAATTCTAATTCGAAACTATGTACCATGGTTAACATGTGGCACGACATCGGATATGGGAAAAAGGCCCCAGACGAAGTCAACGTAATTATTGAAATTCCTGCAGGAAGCAAGGACAAATATGAACTTGATAAAGAAACAGGATTAATTATGCTTGACAGGGTTCTAGAAGTATCAATGGCTTATCCAGGAAACTATGGATTTATTCCAATGACTCTCTGTGACGATAAAGATCCTCTTGATGTAATAATTTTAACTCACTCGGCACTACACCCTGGTGTTCTAGTTAAAGCAAGGCCAGTTGGAGTTCTAGACATGGTTGATGATGGTGAAATGGATGAAAAAATCCTGGCAGTTCCTGCAAATGATCCTAGATTCAATGAGATAAAAGATTTGAAAAATGTACCAAAAGCATTTTTGGATGAAATTTACCACTTCTTCAATAGATATAAAGAAGTTAAAGGTGGAACTGTTCAGCTTGGAAAATGGGGAAATGCTAAAAAGGCAAAGCAAGTAATTAAAGATTCAATCGAATTATATAACAAACAATACAAATAAATTTTTAAGTCTGGAGTCTGATGTTAATTGATGGCTAAACTTATTGTTGAACTAAAGCGCGTTTCTAAAATCTATGATATGGGTCATTCTAAGATTTACGCCAATGATGACATATCTATGAAAATTGGAGAAAATGAATTCGTATTCATTGTAGGAAAGTCTGGTTCAGGAAAATCCACACTAATTAATATGATTGGAAGTCTTGATTATCCAACTAAAGGTCGTGTACTTTTAGACGGACAAGATATTTCTGATTTAGATGAAAGTGAATTAGCACAAGTCCGTGGTAAAAAAATAGGCTTCGTATTTCAATCATTCAACCTTATTGGTAGCATGACTGCACTTGAAAATGTAATGCTTCCGATGACTTTCCAAAATATCTCTCCTACTGAAAAAATAAAGAAAGCAAAGGAAATCTTAGATTTAGTAGATCTGAGTGAAAGATTATATAATCTTCCTTCAGAATTATCTGGTGGAGAAAGACAAAGAGTCGCTGTCGCAAGAGCATTATCAAATAATCCTGAAGTTTTAATTGCAGACGAACCAACAGGAAATCTTGACAGTAAAACGGGAAAAAAGGTAATGGAACTTCTCGGAAAGATACACAAACAAGGAAAAACAGTAATAATCGTAACTCACGATATAGACTTAATTAAACGTACAAAAAGTCATAAAGTATATAAGATTGTGGATGGTAAACTTAAATAATGAAAAAGATTATTTCAATTCTGTTAATTCTTACATTAATTCCTTTAGCTTCAGCAATTGGAACCATTGAAGAAACCACTTCCGTGTTGTCTATTCCGGACATCAAAGGCAGCGATATTGTAATTGAAACTTCATCCTACAGTCCAAGTCCTGCAGAGCCGGGAAAATATGTTGATGTTTGGGTTACTGTGCAAAATTACGGTGACAAAGAAATTAAGAACTCCTTTTTGAAAGTTGATGCATCTTATCCCTTCTATTTGACTAGTAGGGATAATGGTGTTGAAGAACTAAAAACTTTACATGCAGGAGGATTAAAGACAGTAAAATATACTCTATTGGTGGATGATCAGGCACTTGGAGGGGACTATAATCTCGGAATTAAATTTTGTCATGATGAATTTTGTGAAAATGAAATTAAAGAAGTTAAAATATTGATATCTGTGAACACTGGTGGTAAACCAACTCTGGAAATTGGAATTGATGATTATGAATTATTTACTCCAGGAAAACTAGGAGAGATTATTGTAACTGCAGTTAACAAAGGAAAGCTTGGAATACAATTCCTAACTATTGAACTTATTGATACTGAAGATTATGATATTATTTCAGTTCCAAGAAAGTATTTGGGAGAATTGGATAGTGATGACTTTGAACGTGAAACTTATCAAGTTTATATAAATCCGAATATAAAAAATTCTGGAGAGATTCCAATAAAAATGAAAGTTGAATATTCTGACAGTAATTTCAAAAATTATGAATCTTTAGAAGAAGTAATATTTAATGTATACACAGAAAGAGATGCCAAAAGACTTGGTTTAATGGATAAAAGCTCATCTTTTCTATACATCATTCTAGCACTCGGTGCAGGTTTCTTAGGTTACAGAATGATAAGGAGAAGAAAGAGAAGAAATGTTAGATGAATATATCAAGATTGCTTTCAATAGTTTACGTAGACGTAAACTTAGAAGTTGGCTTACAGTTATTGGTATTGTTATAGGAATATCTGCAATTGTTTCTCTTACTTTAATTGCGCAAGGAACTGAAAATGCAGTAAATGAAGCATTTGAAGAATTTGGAATTGACTCTATTATAGTTCAAGGTGGAACAACATTTTCCAGACCAACACCTGGTGAATATGGACTTACTGATAACGATATAAACTTCTTTGAATCCTTTGGAGAGGTGGAGATAGTAATACCTTATGTATATGACACTCAGGAAGTTGAATATAAAGATGAGAAAAAATATCCAATAGTTTATGCAATTGATACTGCTTTGTGGGATGATTTCTTAACTCGTTCTAATTTTGAAGTTGAAAAGGGTAGAAACTTGCAAGACGGTGAGACTGGTGCAGTAGTAATTGGATGGAAACTGAATCAAGATCACTTTGAAAACAAGGTTGATTTGAAGAGTAGAATAAAAGTTGGAGGTAAAACTTTCAAAGTTGTTGGAATATATGGTCAAGTGGGAAACGACGCAGATGATACCTCGGTTGCAATGTCAATTGAAGATGCCAGAAAAGTATTTGCTCCTGATGGTAAAGTCACTGGTGCTCAAATAATTACAAAAGAAGGAGTAAATATTGAAACTTTTGTTGAGGAATTGGTTGACGATTATGAAGACTACCGTGGAGATAAAAATTTTATTATGACAACTTCAATGTCGTTACTAGAGCAAATAAATAGTATTCTCGGAATAATCCAATATGTTGTTATAGGAATTGCTTCAATTGCACTACTTGTTGGTTCTGTAGGGATTGCAAATACGATGTATATGTCAGTTATCGAGCGAACCAAAGAAATTGGAATTATGAAATCGGTTGGAGCAACTAATAATGCAATACTTACAATATTTTTAATTGAAGCCGCATTCTTCGGTATAATTGGCGGTATAATTGGTTGTATATTTGGAATAGGATTAGCTTTGATTGCAAAACTAGCAATAGAACTGTTTGCACCAGGAATCCCTTTCTTAATTATACTCGATCCTTTAGTTATTGGTGGTGCACTATTGTTCTCAGTAATTGCTGGATTAGTATCAGGAATCTTGCCTGCAATAAATGCTTCAAAATTAAAACCAGTAGATGCACTCAGATATGAATAAAGAAAATTAAGGGGGCTTCGATCAAAGCGTAACCCCCACACAAGTTTTTACTTATTTGTTAATAAGTTATATCCGATATATAATGCGGATAATCCTACTAAGTAGTTAAGTCCTGTTGATGCAACGGAAGGTAAATATGACATTAAGTTATATCCTAGCGTTGTTACTCCAACATTTAAACCACCAATAATTAGCAAAACTTGTGCCCAATAACTAAGCCGATCTGCCATACTGAAGAAAAAACAAAGCGAATATATAAATATTATGCCTATTACTTTAATTTATGTCCTTAAAATCGCTTATTAAACCTAATTTAATAATAATTTTCATAATCTTGATATTTGTAAGTGGATGTATAAATTCTCCGAGTGATAAACTAGTTGAAGAAATTCCTGAAGGTTCAGCAATACATGAAATTGAAATGCGAGATTTTAAATTTGTTCCAAATAATTTAGAAGTAACTGCCGGAGACTTAGTTAAATTTGTAAACTCAGACCGATACACTCATAACGTAGAAGGAGACATTAATTTAGGATTATTTGCACCTGGTGAATTCAAAACAGTAAAAATATCTGAAACTGGTGAGTTGAGTTATACCTGTACTTTACATTCTAATATGAATGGTGAACTAAATTCAAAATTATAGTAATCATTTTAAAAGTGAGTCACTATTTACTTCTATGAAAAAGCTCGACTTAATTCTGAGAAATACTCAAGAAGTAATTAAACAAGATGAGTTGGAAAAACTATTACGCTCTACGAAAAAACCAGTAGTGTATATTGGCGCA
>JABIPN010000022.1 GCA_018698915.1 Candidatus Woesearchaeota archaeon | reverse complement strand
TCCTGAACCCAAAGTTCCCAAGTGAGACAGAGATTTGTTTTTGATGAATTTGTAAACTTCTTTGTCGTGAGGACCTGTTTGAAATTTTTCAAGAAGTTTGTTGAAATTCTTCTTTGTCTTTTCTGTGACTCTTTTTGGATGAATTAATTTCCCTCTACCCATTGGAATCCAATCCATAACTTCTTTGTAAATTTGTTTTGAATTTTTCTTTACGTCAGACAAAATATTATTCTTAATTCTAACTGCAGTCATTCCACAACCAATATCATAACCAATCCACGACGGAACAACATAATCTTTTGTTACAAAAACCGCTCCAATCGGTGCAACATATCCTGAATGTGCATCGGGCATCAGCGCTGACTTAATGACAAAATCCTGATTAGCACAAGCTTCAAACTGCTCTTTAGTATTCTTGTCTAAATGTAGAGCATAGTTGTATTTCATATTAGATTTGTAAGTTAGATTGTTTTAAGACTTTCTTTTAGTTATAATGCAAAAATATTTCCAATGCCGAAACCAACTAATGCTGCCAAACCACCAATCACCAACATCTCAAACCCAGAACTCCAAATATCTTTTTTTACACTTTTTCCTTTGTAAGCTCCAAGAATAAATAATCCGAGAAGAGTTATACAAATTGCTGGAACTATTCCTGTTTTGCTTTCCCAAATTAAAAACGCACTCAAAGGTATTGCCGCTCCAATAATTACTGAAATTCCCATAATTAATGCTGCGTTAATCGGATGCTTATGTGACGGTAATCTTGATTTTTTCCTTGAGGATAAATATTCACTTTCACTTTTTACCGAGAGATATGTTCCTGCTGACATTGAAATCATTTGAGCAAACATTGTTGCGATTCCTGCGAGAACAATATATGAATTTGGTGCAGCAGCCTGAGCCATTCCTACAACAACTCCAAGATTTCCAATTGCTCCGTCCTCAACTCCGAAAATAATCTGCCTAAGATTGTCAAGAAGATTTTGTTTTGGCATGAAGTTAATTATATATTCAATAATATAAAACTATCTTACAATTGAATAGAAAAATCTTCTTTTTCAGTAGCCATTACAAACATGGTTGTTGCTTTGTCTACTCCCCTTACCGTTCTCAATTTATCTATTACAAACGAACTAATTTCATCATTAGTTTTTCCTCTAACTTTCACTAACATATCAAATGCTCCCGAAATGACATGAATTTCTTGCACTTCAGGAAATCTTCCAATAATCTCTGCTGAGTCTCTTTGGGAAAGAACTTTACTAGTTGTATTTCTATAATCAAAGGTAACAAAAATAAATGCTAAAATTGGTTTGCCTACTTTTTCAGGAGATAATTTTGCTTGGATTTTTTCTATTGTTTTATCAGACATTAATTTTTTTATTCGATGATGCACTGTTGAAATTGGAATATTTAGTTTCCTAGCTAACTTTGAAGAGTTTTGAGTTGCATCTTTCTGTAATTCGGTCAATATCTTCTTATCAATCATATCCATAGTTTATTGTAAAATTTACAATATTTAAAGGTTTTCATTGAAAAATATTGTTAAAATTGTAATATTTCTTGGAATAACTATATAAACTCCTCCCAGTAACTGTGTTGTTATGGTAGATTACATATATGCGTGTTTGGACCAGTCAATTGAGGATCTGGCAACCACCACGGACATAGAACTGATTGAAGGAAAACTAACTGATCTAAGACAGAAATATTTTGAACTAATATCTCAAGGAGAGATAGTAACTGCAAAATTCAGGTACCGAGATAGTAAAGGTTGTTTTAGTGGAGATGAAACTATTGTAGTTGGACCCGTAACTTGCTTTTACAGTGAAATATATGGGCTGAGTACGGATTTTGGAGTAGAACTTCCACCTGATTGTGTAAAGGCCACTCATTATGGAATGTATCGAATTACAATTGTTCCTGAAGATAAAATGCCTCTAACTAAATTAGCTGCTTCTGAAAGTCATGCTCCTCGGTTTAGCTCGGAATTAGAATTATTGAGCTGGGTGGATTCCAAAGAGGCTTTTAAAAGAGATTATGAAGATATTCCAGCTTTTTTTCAATCATTAGGTGAGTATGGAGATTCATTAATAGAGTTATCTCTTTATCAAGGAAAAGATTTACTAATTAAAGGAGGGATAAAGATATTTCCAACAACGATTATTGATGAAGGTGGCCTTGAAGAATTAATAATTAGATTATGTATAGAGCGCGATGGCACAAAAGACTTATAAAGAAGATTTTAGTATTGAACATATGGCAATAAAAGGTGATTGTCCCAATCTACAGTAGAACTTACCTAGCCAGAACTATTTCTGAAATTTCTAAATTTGAAGGGAAAACTATCAAAATTAGAGGTTGGATTGCTAAAAAACGAACCTTAAAGGGAAAAATATTCTTAGTTCTTAGAGACTCTACAGGAATGGCTCAAACTATAACTGAAGATAAATCTAAAGCTTTCAAAACTGCTGAGAAAATTACAACTGAATCTTCTGCGTTTATTCGAGGAAAAGTTGTAAAGGATCCTAGAGCTCCAGGCGGATATGAAGTTAAAGTTTCAGAGATTCATATTGTTGGATTGGCTGAAACTTGGCCAATTGCTCGAGACACTAGTGCAGAATTCCTAAGAGATATTCGACATTTATCCTTGAGAGATCGAAAAACTCAAGCAATGTTGAAAGTTCGTGCTGCTACATTTGCAGCCTATCACGAATGTATGACTGGACTTGGTTATATGGAACATCAAAGTCCTAGTTTTACTCCAACTCCAGGTGAGAGTGGAGCGGAAACATTTGAAGTTAAATATTTCAAAGACAAGGCTTACTTAACTCAAACTTGGCAATTATACGCTGAAGCAATGCTTCCGATTATGGAAAAGATTTACACAGTTGCTCCGAGCTTCAGAGCAGACAAGTCTATGACTTCTAGACATCTTACTGAATATTGGCATGCTGAAGTAGAAACTGCCTGGCAGGAATTCCCGGAATTACTTGGACAAATGGAATACATAGTCAAATTTATTGCAGAAAAGATTGCAAAGACTTGTCGTAAGGAATTAATTTTCCTAGGTAAAGATCCAAAATACTTTGCGACACTCCCTAAATTCAAGCGATTGAAATACAGAGAAGCAATTTCTGAGTTAAAGAAAGGTGGATTTAAAGTCAAATTTGGTGATGATTTAGGCACTGTTGAGGAGAAATATCTAGTTGATAAGCGAAAAATACCGCTATTTATCACTCATTACCCTACTAAATTGAAGGCTTTTTACATGAAACGTGATCCGAAGGACAAATTAGTTGTATTTGCATCAGATTTAATGCTTCCAGGCATAGGTGAAGCAATTGGTTCAGCAGAGAGAAGTACTGACTTCAAGGATGTTAAGAAAAGATTACTTGCTGCTGGTGAGGATCCAAAAGTCTATGAATGGTATTTTGATGCAGTAAGTAGATATGGTTCTGTTCCGCACTCAGGATTTGGAATGGGAATGGAAAGATTAATCATGTGGTTCACTGGTGCAGAATCAGTAAAAGAAGTAATTGCATTTCCTAGAACACCTACGCGGTTTGCACCTTAGGTCGTTTTTTAAGTTTTAGTAGTACGATTTAGCTATGAGTTTAGATGAAATTCTTTTTGTTTCTTGGGATGAGACTTCTAAAAATAGCTCTGACCGAGGACGAGAACTTCGAGCTGGGAAAAATTTTTGGAAGCGAACGATGGGTGTGATTAAGCCAAGCGGAATTAATTCTCACGTCTTTAAAGGTAAAGATGTTGAAACAATATATGATTTTATTGAAGAGCTTGATGAAAAATCAGGATTTACTGTTAAGAAACAAGATGATGCAAATCCCGTTGCTGAGATTTATACTAGTGGAATTTTAATAGGTAGAATCACTAGCAATTGTCGTTCAAGATATAGGCCTTTTGATCGATTATATCGTCCAGGATTTTAATAAGAAACCTTTTAAAACTAAGATTTGACATAATTTCTAGTGCCAACGTAGCTTAGTGGTAGAGCGCATGGCTGTTAACCATGAGGCCGGAGGTTCGACCCCTCCCGTTGGCGTATGCCCTTAGGTTCGACCCCCACTAACCTTATAAGTTTGGGTCGACTTAAGAGAAAAGGTTTTGAATAGCTTTCATTACTCTGGTTTTATAAATGCCCACAAAGTAACACTTTTTTTCTTCAACTTTTCCATTCGTTTTAAAGATGTTATCCCGTTTAAGAATCTTTCTGCATTTTTTAATTCTTGAAGTTTCTGTTCCCACGCCTTTTCATTAAAATTTTCTAGATCTGAACTATTCCATTTTGGGTTAATCCAACCTTCTGATATTTGACCTGGTTCAATAATAACCAACAGTCCACCATCACGAAGAACTCTCAGAACCTCTTTTACTGCTTTTTCTGGATTTTTTATGAAATTCCAAGTTACAAAGTAAACAATAATATCAAATTTTCCCTCAGCATGTGGTACCTTTTCAGCAGCTCCTTCTTTAAAGAATATGCGTCTCACTGGCGCTTCTCTAGAAATTCCGGGAATATCTTTTCCTTTTCTTATTTGCTTTTGGTAATTCCTCCTCTCCAATCTTGCTTGTTTTATTTGTTTGGAAGAGCTATCTATCCCGTGCCATTCTTCAAATAGATCATACAGTAAATAAGCAAATCTCCCTTCACCACATCCAATATCTAAAACTTTCGCAGAAGAAGGTTCACCTGAATAATGCTTTTTTATGAATTGATAATTATCTTCTCTATACTTTTCATTATTCTCAGAGTTATAGTTTAGGTGTTTACTAGAATACTTCTGTTGTTCCATACTCAAGTTAGTAATAAGATATTTATCAATGTTTTGAATTAGAGATGTTTAATTAAGAAGTGTAACAAGAGAAGTTATTATTAGGATATGTTTAAGTGATTTCGGAACACTTTTAAACCAATTATTAGGGGTTAAAGTATGGAAGAATTAACACCTAAACAGCTTAGAGCTATAAAAAAAACATTAGCTACAGCTCCAGATATTCGAGATGACCTTAAAGCAAAGTTTGGATACGGAGAAAATAAATTCTTTTATTTAGATTTAATAGAATACAGAGTTAATAATTCTTGTGAAGATATTGCTGAAGATTTAGATTTAGAAGAACGATATGATTTAATTAATGAGCAACCAAGAACATCAGTAGGTTCTGCTTTTAGAGGTCATCATAATGAAGACTTTTTGCCTGACTATAAGTTTAAGGGACTATTTGGTAAAGTAACTAATGATTATATTGAAAATATTAGAGAAAGTATAAATGGTCGGAAAGCTTACGAATTAGGTGAAGGTATTCATGCTCAAACACTCGAAGAAAAGTCTGAACTTGGTCGGAAAGCTTTAGAGCGAGGAGATGGTATTCATGGAAGAACACCTGAAGAAAGGTCTGAACATAGTCGGAAAGGTGGTCGGAAAGCTTACGAATTAGGTGAAGGTATTCATGCTCAAACACCTGAAGAAAGGTCTGAACTTGGTCGGAAAGCTAATGAAGCACAAGGTAATCATTTGTGGAGTCTTGAAGAAATAGCAGAGATAGGTGAGTTAAAATATGGAGAAGGATTAACTTGGAATGATACTACTTCTGAAATGAATGAAAAGTATGGCAAAAATTATACAACTGTTCAAGTTAAATCAGCATATCGTCAAAACAAAGATAAACTTCCTGACGAAGAAG
>JABIPN010000021.1 GCA_018698915.1 Candidatus Woesearchaeota archaeon | reverse complement strand
GTTTCAATTCCTACAGGTCAAAAATACTTGAGCAAAAAATACAAAATAGACATATCAAATAATACATTAGGCAGAAATATAGCAATCTTATTTGTTTCCAGAATTGTTGGCTCAATGATTATAGGAAGTTATTATGGAGTTCTTTAAATTATGGGAGATCATTATTATTTATCTGGAGGCGGCAGTCGTATTTACACCCACAAATACGATATCTTTAGATTTAACTTAAAAGATGAGATTAATAATAAATTTTTTACTAAGAGAGCGATTACTAAATTAGCAAAAATCCAAGATAGTATAACAATGAAGGAACCGCTATATAAAAAAGATATACTCCAGATTGTTAATGCAATGATTAAAATAAATAGTTACAAACTTAAAACGGATAGTGAAGATTGGGCAGTAGTATTGCACAGGAACTGTATTAAATACTTAAACGAAGTGAAAAAAAATCTGGAATCATCAAAACATAATTACAAGTACTTATACCTATTTGAAGGAACGGATAACGATATTGTCAATACTGATCAAGCCATAATGAAACTTGCAAATAAAAAATATAGCGAATTAAACAAGTTAACCACTTTTAAAATTATAATAAAACATTGGAAAGATGGATCGGAATTTATAAAGGATCTAGATTTTATAAGACGCTATGAAAATATTATTTATAGAGACCTTGGTTTGAATTTTCCTCGAATTATAAATTCCTATAATAATATAAACAAAGCAATCACTATTTTTGTTAGTACGAATCCTAAAACTAAAAATAAGTATGAAGAGATCTATTGGAAATTATATAAAAAATACATAAAAACACATTACAAGATTAAAGATAAAATAATTCGATTAAAAGACGATATTCGATATTCAAAATATATTCAAAATATGAAAAAACATTCGAAAGATAGTGGATGGGTTTGGCAATCAAGGCATATGTCTACTGAAATTGATTTCGGTGGGCGTTCCGTAAACGATACAAATTTTGCAATAAAAATAATATTGATAAATAGCCCAAATTATATTGAAAAATTGGTAAATAATTGGATTAAGTTGGCCGAGTATGCATATAAATATCCTGATAAAATTAAATACAAACATATTGTCGCAACTTTTATGATTGGGTTTTTTACAGAAATATTAAATGAAAAGGAAAACAAAGAATATGTTAGATTCGGTTATGAAAGAAGAATGCGAATAAAAAGCTGGATTGATAATGAACAAAAAAATAAAATAAAAGAATTAATGAAAAAAATAGAATCATAAATATGAAACCGGTCTTGATAAATTTCTCAGTATGTTCAAAAAATTTAAGGGTTTCTGATAAAGAAATCTCGAAAGTAGCAACCACCAACAACCTTTAAAAATATTCACCTCATTTCAATCTTATGCAAGTTATACCAAATCAAGCGATGGGTTACGACAGAGCTATCACTGTTTTCAGCCCAGACGGACGAATTCTACAAGTAGAATACGCAAAGAAAGCAATCGACAGCGGTTCATTAATAATGGGAATCACATGCAAAGACGGAGTAGTCCTAGCAGCAGACACACATAGATTTGATCCACTAATCGTAAAAGAATCTCTTTCAAAAGTAGAAAAAGTAAACGACAATATAATCTTAACTTCAGCAGGATACATTGGAGACGCAAGAATCTTACTATCAAAAGCTAGAGTAAAGGCGCAAAACCATAAAATGACTTATGGAGAAGAACTTTCAGGTAGAGGATTAGCTAGATATATCTCTGATATTTGTCAAAATTATACTCAATATGGTGGAATTAGACCTTTTGGAGTATCATTCTTAATTGGAGACGTTACAGACGGACCTAAATTATTTGCAACAGAACCAGCAGGAATCTTTTTCCAATTCAAATCAAAAGCAATTGGAAATGGTGCAATGGAGGCAAACAAATTCTTAGAAAAATCATGGAAACCTAATCTTACAATAGAACAGGGCGCAAATCTAGCAAAAGACGTATTTAAGAAAGTCTTAGGAAAAGAATTTGAAGCCAATAGATTACAGTTCATGGTTACCACTTCAAAAGGCATAAAAACCATGTCCCATAAGAAGTAATTATGCAACAACGAACCTACGATAAGGAACGTGTATCATTTACACTCGCCAGATTAAAGAAAGGCGGAGAAAATTTTGAAGTAGTTATCTCAGATGTTGATAAAGCAATTGAGTTCAAACAAGGAAAAGAGCTAAATCCCACAGAATTCTTACAATCAACTACTATTTTTCAGGACGCAAACAGAGGTTTAAAGGTCTCAGAAGAAAAGGTAAAGAATGTTTTAGGAGAAAGCGCAATAAAAAAGATACTTCAAGATGGAGAATTGCATTTAACTGCAGATCAAAGAAAAAGACTCTCAGAAGAGAGAAAAAATCGAATAATTGAACATATTCAAAGAAACTCAGTTGATCCAAAAACAGGCTCACCTCACCCTAGAACACGAGTAGAGCTCGCTATGACTGAAGCCAAAGTTTCTATCGATTATCAGGAAAAATTCGATACTCAGATAGAAAAGGTTATAAACGCAATTAGAGTGGTCATACCATTATCTTTTGAGAAGATAAAATTAAAAATCACAATACCTGCACAATACGCAGGTTCCGCTTACAGCTCACTGAAAAGCCGCTTCAAAAATTTCAAAGAAGAGTGGCTAAACGACGGCTCTGTCGTAGTGGAGTTAGAGGTTGTGGGAGGCGCAAAAGCCGACCTATACTCATTGATAAGTAAGGTGACAAATGGAGAAGCAGAAATTACAGAGCAATAATCTGTTTCAGTTAAGAAATGACAGAAAAACTACAAATAAAGGATAAGGAATTGGTCGTACCCGGTCAAATTCTTGCTGAGGGTATGAGTTACATCCCTTCAGGAAAAGCAATAAGAAATGGCGAAACCATTACATCAACAGTTTTAGGTTCAGCTAGTGTCAAAGGACACGTTGTAAAAGTTCAAGCATTAAGTGGTGGATATTTTCCACGAAAAAATGACATGA
Organism: Candidatus Woesearchaeota archaeon; assembly: GCA_018698915.1. Classification (GTDB taxonomy): domain Archaea; phylum Nanobdellota; class Nanobdellia; order UBA10117; family ARS21; genus JAAZWY01. The sequence goes on along the minus strand of JABIPN010000021.1, from coordinate 17,020 downwards.
TAATTGGTCAAGTGACCGAACTCGCAAAATTTGGATGGCGAGTTGAAATTGGGCAACCAAATCAAGCAGACCTTCCATTAAGAGATGCAAGCACTTCATTCATCGAACAAGGAAGTATGAGAAAATACTTCAGTGAAGGTGATTATGTTTTTGCAGGAATTACTGAAGTTGGTAAATTTATCCGACTTTCAACTAAAACCAGACCTCACAGAAAGTTAGGTACTGGAAATATAATTGAAGTATCCCCTTCAAATATTCCAAGAATAATTGGAAGACAGGGATCTATGATTAAAACTATAAAAGATACATCTGGATGTAATGTAGTCGTTGGACAAAACGGTTATGTTTGGATCCAAGGTGAAGATTTAGAAAAAGTTTTACTTGTTCAGAAAGCAATCGAAATGATTGAATCAGATGCTCAAACATCTGGACTAACTGAAAAAGTAGAAAAAATGCTAAAAGGAGGAAAGAAATAATGGCAGGAAAAAGTTCAGAACCAATGATGGTTAAAGGTAAACGTTTGGACGGAAGAAAGACAAACGAAATGAGACCTATGAAAATAAAAATGGGTGTTGTACCACAAGCAGTTGGATCAGCAGAATTTAGTATGGGTAAAACTACAGTTGTAGCAGCAGTGTATGGGCCAAAAGAAGTTCATCCACGACACATGATGATACCAGACCGAGCTTTGATTCGAGTTAAGTATGACATGCTACCTTTCTCAACAACTGATCGTATTAGACCAGGACCAAACCGAAGAAGTAAGGAAATTTCTAAAGTTATGTCTTCAGCTCTAGAAGCAGCAGTCTATACTAAGAAATATCCAGCAACTGTAATTGACATTTTTGTTCAAATTACAAACGCTAACGCAGGAACAAGAACAGCGGCTATTAACGCAGCTTCAGCAGCACTAGCACACGCAGGAATCGAAATGAGAGACCTAGTTTGTTCAGTAGCAGCAGGAAAAGCTGACGGAACAGTTATGCTTGACTTATTCCAACCAGAAGATAATTTTGGAGAAGCAGATTTGCCAGTAGCAATGATGCCAAACTCAGAAGGAATCACTCTGATACAAATGGATGGAGATTTGACAAAGAAAGAATTTGACGAATCCATGAAACTAGTCACAGAAGCAATGCCAATTTTATACGAACTTCAAAAGAAGGCTCTAATAAATGGTGAAGCTTCATTCGAAGGAGGAAAAGTAAAATGACACTAATTAATTATGAATTTCAAAAAGAATTAATTTCAAAAGGAAAACGAGAAGACGGACGAGGTCTAAATGAGTTTAGAGAACTATCTGTAGAAATCGGAAAAATCGATAACGCAAACGGTTCTGCTAGAGTAAAACTGGGAAACACAGAAGTACTTGCTGGAGTAAAATTCAGCGTAGGAACTCCGTACCCAGATTCACCTGATGAAGGAATGTTCATGGTAAACATGGAATTAAATCCTCTATCAAGTCCTGACTACGAAGCAGGCCCACCAAAGCCAGAAGCTATTGAAATTTCAAGAGTTGTTGACCGAGCTATTCGAGAATCTAAAACATTAGATTTCAAAGATTTAAGTATAGTTAAAGGTGAAGCAGCTTGGATGTGTAGTATTGATATCTATCCTATCAACGCAGACGGAAACTTGTATGACGCAGCAGTTATTGCAGCATACTTAGCATTGAAAGATGCAAAGTTCCCAGAACTTGACGAAGATAACAAGCCTAAACATGAGACTCGTACAAAAAATGGATTGAAATTAAACAACATTCCAATGATGGTTTCTTTCGCTAAGATTGGAGATTCATTAATCGTTGATCCAACTCGAAGAGAAGAAAAAATAATGGAAGATAGAATTCATATCGGAACCATTGACAATGGAAACATCTGTGCAATGCAAAAAGGAGGCCTAAAACCTCTTACTAATGACGAATTGTCAGAAGCAGTTGACACAGCTATTGCTAAAGGGAAAGATTTAAGAAAGCTATTGAAGAAACTATAAAATGAAAGAATTTACGAAATTCGAAGTCGCTAGAATAATTGGAGCAAGAGCATTGCAACTATCAATGGGCGCACCTTTACTGATTAAAAGACCAAAGGACGTCTATAACACAGTAATCCTTGCAAAAACTGAATTCAACGCGGGCGTACTTCCTATTTCTGTAAATCGACCAAAACCAGTAAAGGTAGAATAAAATGACAAAAACAAAAACATTAGTATCTGTTGAAGAATATCTAGAATCAGGTATTCAGATTGGAACTAAATTTAGAACTAAATCTATGGAGAAATTTATCCATAAAGTAAACCCTAAAAACGGAATTGCAATTTTTGATATTCAAAAAGTTGACCAAACACTTCAAAACGGAGCTAACTTTTTAGCTAAATACAAACCAGAAGATATTCTAATTGTATGTCGAAGAGAAAATGGTTGGAAAGCTGCAAAAAAATTCGCAAAAACAATAGGAGCAAAATTCTATGTTGGAAGATATCCGGCAGGAGTAATTACTAATCCGCAACTAAAAACATTCATTGAACCTGGATTAATGTTTGTTGCAGATCCAAGAGGAGATAAGAATGCAGTAAAAGATGCATACTTAATGAAAATACCAATCTTGGCACTTTGCGATACAAACAACACACTAAGAAATGTTGATGTTGCAATTGCTTGTAATAACAAGGGAGCAAAATCATTAGGTTTAGTTTATTGGATTTTAGCAACTGAATATTTAAAGGCGACAGGACAAAAAGTAAAGCTAAAGCTTGAAGATTTTATTGAATGATAATTAAGAGAAATAATAAAAAATTAGCCGAGGGAAAATACCTTGGTAAGTTTTCTCTTGGACTTATTTTCAGAAGAAAATTAAAACATGAAGCTTACGTTCTTGAATCTTTAACTGAAAGTATTTGGTCTTCAACCCTACATACATTTTTTGTGTTCAAAGAGTTGGATATTATCTGGCTAAACAGAGATTACAAAATTGTTGATATGCTTGAAGCTGCACCAAGATTCAAATGGTCTTTAGCACCTAAAGAAAAGGCAAAATACGTCATCGAAGCCTCTAACGGTTTCATTAAAAAACATAGGCTTAAAAACGGCCAAAAACTAAAAATATCATAATTAAAGCAAGATTCGTTAAGGCGAATTTTGTTAAAATACACAAATGAAAAAACAAACAAAAATAAATAGAAGACCTGCTGTAGCGAGAGCTAAGCGGGTAAACACTGGCAAAAAGCCAGCAAACCCAAAAATTAAAATTGGATGTAATGGCGGCTTAAGAGAAGTCGGAAATAACGCAATGATTCTTGACAATGGTAAAGACCGTTTTTCACTTGAATTTGGATTTAATGTCTCAGACGGTATTGGTCCTATTCTCCCAGAAAAAGAAGTTGACGCAGTTGTAATTTGTCACGGTCACTTAGATCACTGTGGTTCGGTTCCAGAACTTTGGAACGCACAAAAAAAGAAACCTAAGATTTTCGGAACACAAGCAACTAAAGATTTAGCTGAACTTGTTTTATATGACAGCCTAAAAGTTGGAAAGATAAAAGGTAAACCAAGGAATTTTGGAAAAAGTGATATCCAAAGTGTTCTTAATAATTGGAAAGTAATTGGATATAAGAAACCATTCAAGATTGGAAATACTAAAGTTACTTTAGTTGATGCCGGACACATTCCTGGATCTGCAATGGCTTTTATTGAAATGTCAGGAAAGAAAATTCTTTACACAAGCGATTTCAAAGCTGAACAAACACAACTAGTTGGTGGAGCAGATTATAAGAAATTAAAAAACCTAGATTTGCTAATTATGGAAACAACTTACAGTTCAAGATCTTTAGATAAAAGAGCAAAGATTGAAAAAGAATTTGCAGAACAAGTAAAGAAAACTGTAAAGCAAGGTGGAATTGCATTAATTCCAAGCTTCGCAATTAGAGCTCCAGAATTAATTATGATTCTTGAAAAATACGGAGCAGATTTCCCGATTTACGTAGATGGAATGGGTAGAACTGCAACAGAAATTTCAGCAAAGAATCCAAAATTCTTGAGAAATTCAGTTCAATTAAAACGAGCTATGAAAAAAGCAATTTTAGTCAAATCACATGAACAAAGAAAAACAGTTACAAAGAAACCTTGTGCAATTGTTACAACTGGAGGTTCAATGGATGGAGGTCCAGTGGCACACTACATGAAGTATGTTTATGCTGATACAAAATCTGCATTAATTACGGCAGGATATCAAATTCCTGGAACTGCAGGAAGATATTTGCAAGACACTGGAAGATATGTTACTGAAGATGTTGACTTGAAAGTTAAATGTCCAATGTTTAATTTTGAATTAAGTTCTCACGCAGGGCGAGATGAACTTCTTCAACTTGTAAAAGACTTGAGACCAAAAAAGGTCTTGTGTATGCACGGAGTACACTGTCAAAGATTCGCAATGGAATTAAAAAGCCAATTGTCAATCGATGCATTCGCTCCAAAACAAGGTGAAGTTGTAGAAATTTAACCAACAATACGAACACCTTTTGGCAAGTTCGAAACTACGGGCACATTAATTGCTTGAAGTTTTCGAGCTTTCAAAACTTTTGCAAAGCTTTCCAGATTATCATACAATCTGAAACCTTTTTCATCACGAGCAAAAGAACCAATTGAAATATTAACTCGATATTTGTTCATGAATTTAATATTCTGCAACATCCGGCCAATTAACTTTGAACGCTTCTGAGAATAAAGAACTCGAGCAAAATTTACATAATAAGTTTTATTTTTATCATAAGCAATCTTAGCAAGAACTTGATTCATATTTGATTTACGATAATGAGTATGATCTTTTCCAAATTCATGTTCAACATTTGTAAATCCATGAATTTTCTTATTTTCCAAAATTCGACGCAATAATTTCTCATCAGTTGCAGAACCAATTATCAAAACAGGTTTGTCATACTTTTTCAATTTCTGAAAATCATCCATATGTTTTGGAGAAAAAAGCAAACCAAGATTTACATCAAATCTTTTTTTCAATTTATTAAACTCAGCACTATTTCCTTCAAATAGAAATATCAAATCAGAATATCCAAATTCTCGAGATGATCTTATAAATTTCTCAGGTTTTGATGGAAGCATAACTACATCTTGCATAATAAAAATAAAAAATAAGAGATTAAAAATCTACTTAATCTCTCTTAAAATTACTTTGAAGTTCAATACTTTTCCTGCTAGAGGTCCTGCAGTATAAGCATCATTTCCTGAAAGAGAAACAGTCTTCTCTTCACCAACTTTCATTCCATCTACAGTTTTATCAAATCCTGGAATTACTTGTCCTGCAAAAAGAGTAAATTCAAATACTCCTCTTCCTTCAGATGTATCGATTTGTTCTCCGTCAACAGTCAACCAATAATCAACTGCAACAAGATCTCCTTTACTTGCAACTTTATCTGCCATAACATAATTTAATGCGAAAACAATTATAAATGCTACTAAAGTGTAACGAATTATTTTATTTAATCGATTCATAAAACACTATATCTGAATACATTTTTAAGATTGACTATCTAGCAATCTTCTTTCAAGTTGAAGTTTATATTTCAAATCAATCAACCGATAAGGTGCCTGAGGTAATTTAATTAATGCCTCTTCAACTTTCTCTTGTTCAGCCATTAATATAACATCCAATTCATTTCTGGAACCATTCTCATCTTCATTAATCATATACTCAAGATTTCCTGAAGTATTTGGAATATTTATACTTCCATTAATATTTACTCTAGTAAAAATTTGAGCAGTAGGAATTAACTCTCCTAAAATTTGAGCAACATATTCTTCAGGAATAATTCCATTTGTTGATTCATTCAAGGGAGAATTTAATCTAGTTCTCCGATGACCTTCTCCTCGCAATTTTCTAATATACCAAGCACGATTTTTAACTGGAGCCACAACTTCAGGAGATAATACCGAATAAATTTCAGAATGTCTTTTCTCTTTTCTCATATTAAAAAGTATTCTCTCCAAACGAGATGCTTCAAACTTATTTGATCCATAAATCAAATCAAGTTCATTAATGGCAGGTAAATCCAAATCTCCTACAGAATGACCTTTGTCAAATCCAATTGCTCCAGAGTAAACTTTTGGTTCACCCAGATCTCGAGAAGTTAAATAATCTTCAAGAGTTTCAGCACGAGCAACAGTATTGACTAAAGTAGAATCTCTAATTGCACCAGTCTTAACTTCCAAAAAAAGAAATGCATAATCTTGTCGCAAAGCATTGTCAAAAGCCGCAGTAAGTTGCTTTGAAAACGCCATTAATTAGAAATCGCGCTACGCAGTTATAAAAAAATATAGTCTCAATAAAACAGATTAGCGAACTAATCCTCGAGATTTCTTTCCAGCTGAAGTTAATCCTCTGAATGCTCGAGATTTGTTAGCAGAACTCTTTACCCAGTTTAATTTCTTATCTGCAAGAATTACTGGATGATCTCTGTCAACAAAAATTATTTCATACCAAACATGCTTTCCATCTTCTCCAACCCAGTAAGAATTCAAAACTTCTGCATTTGGATATTTTCTAGCAGCTCTTTTTTCTACAAGTGCTTGCTTACTTTGAGATGGTGTATATCGTCTGTAATATCGCTTAGGTCTTCGACCTCCAGCAAATCGTGGACGTTTAGTAGTACCTTTGCCAATGTTTGCTCTAACAACAAAAATTCCTTGTTTAGCTTTGTACCCTAGCGCTCTAGCTCTATCCAATCTTGTTGGTTTATCTATTCTTTCAAAAACTGGTCTGCTTCTAAGATGGACTAACCAATCTTTCCAAGCATCTGAACCAAAATGTTCTTTCGGCTTCTTCCATAGCTTTTGTAGGTACTTATACATTGCCATACTCTGACTTCGCAAGAGCGTTTATAAATATTGTGTTCAGACTCAGCTAAAAGAACTTATAAAAATATAGGTAATATAATAAAACATGACAATAATATCTTTTGAAGAAATAATCAAATTGTTGATATTGACTATAGCGCTAGGTTATATTTTCTCAGGATTTATACAAAGACCTCGAAAGGTACTTGATTATCTGAGGCCTTTTCCTGCATTTGATGATATAAAATATGCTGCAATTATTATTGCACCTGCAATAATCTTCCACGAACTTGCACACAAAGCAGTTGGATTATATTTTGGATTTGATTCAGTTCTTGGAATTAGTACGCTTGGTTTAGGACTTGGTGTAATCCTTAGATTTATTAAATCACCAATCATTTTCTTCATTCCTGCTTTTGTCATAAGTAGTGGTGCCTCTTATTTTCCAGCAAAATTTGCACTGTTAGCATTAGCGGGTCCAGCAACAAATTTTGCATTATATTGGCTATCTGAATGGGCACTTATCAGCCGTAAATGGCCAAAATATAATCATGCATTCATCATTTCCAGAAGAGTTAACCTATGGTTATTAATTTTGAATATGATTCCTTTCGGATTCTTTGACGGAGCCAAAGTACTCAAAGGAAATCCAACTCTATATTTGAGTGTAGTACTAATTGGTGGTTTAATGATATATAAAAATGAACAAAAATGGAAAAATTATTCGCAGAGCTTTTAATTACAGGTAAAGTACAGGGAGTCTTTTATCGCGCTCACACAAAAAGATTCGCATTAGAACTGGATCTGAAAGGATATGTTCAAAATCAAGATGATGGTAGCGTTAAGATTATTGTTCAAGGAACTAAACCTAGAATAAAGGAATTAGAATTATGGTGTTGGCAAGGTCCAAAGCTTTCAAATGTAGAAAACGTTCAAATTAGATACACGAGACCTGGTGAAGAATTCACAACTTTTGAGAGAAGATAATATTACACTCACTTGAAGTAATTACAGAACTAGAGGTTCTACAAGATAAACCAATTTAAAATAAAATTCATTTCAAAAACTACCTCGGAGCAGTTTTACTTCTCCAAAATTGAAAAATGGAATATGAGAATACGCCAGTAGAATCAACAACTGCAACTCAAGGTCTCGTAATTGATAGAATTTTTACTAAACCTGAATTATCCGTATATGATATGATTGAGTATGATAATCGAAATTCAACAATAAGAAATCCTGATGGTTCCGTTGTATTTGATATGCAAAATGTTGAAGTACCTACTTCTTGGTCACAAATTGCAACAGATATTCTAGCTCAAAAATATTTCAGAAAAGCAGGAGTTCCTGAAGTGGAGTCAGAAAATAGCATAAAACAAGTTGTTCATAGATTGGTTGGATGTTGGACTGATTGGGGAACAAAATTTGGATACTTCAATTCAACAAAAGATTCAAAATCATTCTACGAAGAAATGGCTTTCATTTTATTAAATCAAATGGGTGCACCAAATTCCCCTCAATGGTTTAACACAGGATTAAAATACGCTTATGGAATAACTGGAAATCCTCAAGGACATTATTACGTTGATCCAAAAACCAAACAATTAACTCAATCAAAGGACGCTTATTCAAGACCTCAACCTCACGCATGTTTCATCCTTTCAGTTAGAGATGACTTAGTAAACGAAGGAGGAATTTTTGATTTAGTTACAAGAGAAGCAAGAATTTTTAAATATGGTTCCGGTGTTGGAACAAATTTTTCATCTATCCGAGGAAAAGGTGAAAAACTTTCAGGTGGTGGAACTTCATCTGGATTGATGTCTTTCTTAAAAATTAATGACTGTGCTGCAGGAGCAATCAAATCTGGTGGAACAACAAGACGAGCAGCAAAGATGGTTATCTTAGATATTGATCATCCTGAAATTGAGACTTTTATAAATTGGAAAGCTTCAGAGGAAGATAAAGTTGCAAATCTAGTTGCAGGAAGTACCGTTTGTCGAGAACATACTAATAATATTTTAAAGGAAGCAAATAAACACGGAATTAATCTAAAAGAAAATAATGCGCTAAGAACTGCAATCAAAAATGCATATGGTGCAAAGGTTCCATCTCAACTAATTTTGAGAGCACTTGAATTGGCAAAACAAGGTGTAGGAAAATTAGATATGAATGAGTTTGATACTCATTATGAGGGTGAAGCATACATTACTGTTTCAGGTCAAAATAGTAACAATAGTATTCGAGTAACAAATAATTATATGGACGCTTTAGAAAGCAACACAAACTGGAAACTAATAAACAGGACGGACGGAAATGTTTACAAAGAAATTCCTGCACAAAAAATATGGGATGATCTTGGAATGAGTGCATGGATAAGTGCAGATCCTGGACTTCAATTCGACACTACAATTAATGACTGGCATACTTGTCCTGCAAGCGACAGAATTAATGGAAGTAATCCTTGTTCTGAATACATGTTTATTGATGACACTGCTTGTAATCTTGCAAGCATCAACTTATGTAAATTCTATGATGATGAAACTGGAACATTCAATATTGAAGCATACAAACACGCAACAAGATTATGGACAATCGTATTAGAAATCTCAGTTCTTATGGCTCAATTCCCAAGTAGAGCTGTAGCACAAAAGAGCTTTGATTTTAGAACATTAGGCTTAGGATACGCAAATATTGGTTCTCTATTAATGAAAATGGGAATTCCATACGATTCAGACAAAGGTAGATCAATTGCTGGAGCACTAACTTCAATAATGTGTGGAGAATCATATGCAACATCTGCAGAAATGGCAGGAAACTTAGGATCATTTGATGAATATGAAAAAAATCGAGAACACATGCTAAGAGTTATTAGAAATCATAGACGCGCAGCATATAATGCAAAACAAGATTCTTATGAAAAATTATCAGTACTTCCGACAGGAATAAACCAAGAATTATGTCCTAAAGATTTATTGAGCGCAGCACATAGTTCATGGGACAAAGCACTAGAGCTTGGAGAAAAACATGGCTATAGAAATGCACAAGTTACAGTAATTGCTCCAACCGGAACAATTGCATTAGTTATGGATTGTGATACAACGGGTATTGAACCTGAATTCTCAATTGTAAAATTCAAAAAACTAGCAGGAGGTGGATATTTCAAAATAGTGAACAATGGATTAAAATCCGCTCTGAAAAAATTAGGATATAGTGGAGACCAAATACATACTATTGAAAAATATTGTGTTGGTCATGGCAGTCTTATTAACGCACCATATATTAATCACGAAGCGTTGGCTAAGAAAGGTTTTGGAGAAGCACAATTAAATGCATTAGAAAATGAAGCTTCAAGAGCATTTGGAATTAAATTTATGTTTAATCAACACGTTATTGGAAAAGAATTCTGTAGTAATGTTTTGGGAATCACCGATGAACAATTAGATAATCCTAACTTTGACATGCTTAACGCGCTTGGATTCACTGAAGAACAAATTGATGCTGCAGATGTTCACTTATGTGGAACAATGACTATTGAAGGTGCACCACATTTGAAAGGTGAACACTATTCTGTTTTTGATTGCGCAAACAAATGCGGTAAAACTGGAAAGCGATTCATAAAAGCAAGTGCACACTTGAAAATGATGTCTTCAGCACAATCATTTATTTCTGGAGCAATAAGTAAAACAATTAACATGCCAAGCAATGCAGCAATTGAAGATATCAAAAATGCATACTTTGACAGTTGGAAATTGGGAATAAAGGCAGTTGCTCTTTATCGAGATGCAAGCAAATTAAGTCAACCACTTTCAACAGGGAGTGGAATTAATAAAGAACTAGAAAATATATTCAAAGAAGAAATTATAACTGACATAAGCACTGAAAAAGTAACAAATTATATTGAACAAATTTCAAGTCACAAGGTTGGACCTCAAGATTTATACGTTCATTCGAGAATTGGATTAAATGGAAAATTAGTTGGAATGAGATTAGTTATGCCAAAGACAACTCCGAGTAATCAAGAGATGCTTGATTTTGTTAGTAAAACTCTAAGTTTTGCTTTAGCAAGAGGCTATTCAACTCAAGAAGTTGTTGATGAATGTTTAGGTGACTGGTCAGATCATCCAATTATCAAAAAAATTGAAGAAATATTAAGCGGTCAACATTTACAGAATATTGTACAAACTAAACTTACTCCAAATAAAGAAAAATTAGTTGAAACTAGTGAAGAAAGCACAGATGCAATTAAAGCAATGGGTTATACTGGAAGTAAGTGTAAAGAATGTGGTGCAATGATGATGCGACAAAATGGATCTTGTGAATTATGTGATGTTTGTGGCGCAACAAGTGGCTGTTCCTAATCATGTCAATTTCTACAAAAACGGGAGATGGTGGAGAAACCTCGCTCTACGATGGAAGTAGAATTTCAAAAGCATCTAGAAAAATAAATTCAGTTGGATATATTGATGAACTTAATTCTGAAATTGGACTAATTGTTTCAAAAACATATTCTCAAAAATTTAAAACAGAATTAAAAACAATTCAAAATGAATTATTTGTAATTGGATCAGATCTTGCAACACCGATGAATTCTCGTGAAACAAAAAGATTGCAAGAAAGACATCTTCAACGAATTGAAAAATATGTTGAAAAATATGAAACTGAAGTTGAAATTACAGATTTTGTTTTACCAGGGGGAACTGAGATTGCATCACTATTTCATATTGTAAGAACTCAATCAAGAAACGTTGAAAGAAAAATTGTTCGGGTTTCAGAAGTAGAAGAAATAAATCCAATAATCATCAAATACCTAAATCGTTTATCTGATTTGTTTTATTTAATGGCATTATATGAAAATAAAAATCAAGATCAAAAAGAAGAATCTGTAAATTTTGACATCTAAAAAAAGCTAAGTAATCCTTTGTACAAATGTATAAGCATGATTGTTTTCACCAAAGCATCTACAATAAAAATATCAAAATTAACCATTAAAAGAAACATTGCTGCAAGAAGATCTGCAAGACCAAATAGCTTAACTAACATCCACTCAATTAAGGTCGCTAATTTTTATTCTTTTCTGTTCCATCGTATCTCTATCTCTCAAAGTTACCGTATCGTCTTTAAGCGTATCATAATCAATAGTAATGCATTGTGGTGTTCCTCTTTCATCTTGCCGTCTATATCTTTTCCCGATTGAACCACTCTCATCCAAAACACAACGATGAGTTCGTGATAAAGATTCATAAACTTCTTGTGCTTTTTCAGAAAGACCGTCTTTTTTCTGTAAAGGAAATATTGCAAATCTTACTGGTGCCAACTTTCGAGGAATTCTCCAAACAACGCGAGTATCATCTCCGACTTTTTCGTCTTCCAAAAATACATCTAACAAAGTATAAACAATTCGATCAGAACCAAATGCTAATTCAATTATGTGTGGAGTTTCACCTCCAATATTTAACTTCTGTCCTGAGGCCTTAGCATGTTGTTTTAAATCATAATCATTCCTATCTGAGATCCCTGCAATTTCAATCCATCCGAAACTATCTGTTCTGAATTCCAAATCCCAAGTATCATTTGAATAAAATGCCTTCTCATCAAGATGATGTTGTCTATATCTAACTCTATCTTCAGGAATTCCCAAACTATTAACAAAAGCTTGAGCTAAAGAAAGAGACCAAGCATATGCTTTATTCTTAATAATTCCTTTCTTCAAAGCACTTTGAAGTGTAACTGAATTCCAACCTTTTTTCTCCAATTGGTCTTTGCTTGACCATAATTGAATCTTGACATCCTTAACTTTATCATACTCTTCAAATTCATATTTATGATTTTCAAATAAAAATAATTGAGCTTCAAATTGAGTAAATTCTCTTCCTCGGACAACACTTTGACGTGGAGAAATTTCATTTCTAAACGATTTACCAACTTGATAAACTTTCATAGGCATTTTCTTTCTAAAATATTCATGATAATTTCTAAACGGAAGATAAGTTGTAGTTGCAGTTTCAGGACGAGAATAGGCTTCAATATCAGTTCCAATTGTTGTCTTCATCATCAAATTATGATTTTCAATATTCATCTTCAAAAGTTTTCCATTTGGAGATTTAATTTCATATTTCTTAATTAGTTTAAGTAAAGCTTCAGCATTCAAAGAACCAACATTTTCTTCATCAGGATTCATTCCATTATTAAGCATGTATTCTTCAATTAATTTATCAGCCCTAAAAATATTATTTGCTACATCTCGAATCAAAGGATCGGTGAATCCCGTAAGATGTCCTGAAGCTTTCCAAACTTGCGCTGGAGCAATTATTGGAGTCTCAACTTCCCAAAATTCATTAATATCAAAAACCGATCTAAGCAAATCTTCGACATTTGTCTTAAGAGCTTTTCCCATTGGCCCATATGTGTAAAAACCAGCTAAACCGTTATAGATTTCAGGCTCAGGTCCCCATATGAAACCATTCTTCTTGGCAAAAGAAGATACGTCTCTTGGCATAATCCTAATTAAAGGAGAATCTATTAAAACATTTCCAAATTTTGGTAAGACTTAAATATGAGAATTATAATACGTATACATGGTAGAAATCATCCCTCCGATCATTATGGGTGTTATAGCTGGAGGTGTAGATTTAGGTTTTATGATTAAAGATTTATCCGGAGATGCAAAAACTACAATAGCACACGGAGTTGGAGCAATGATTCCACTAATTGGTTTATCTTTTATTGCATTTAACATAGAAATCGCAACAAATTCAGGATATTTGCCTTCATTCTTTCAAAATCAGATTGCAGTTCTTATAATCTTAGCACTTATTGCAGCAGCAATAGTTCATGGAAAATCCGCAGTATTTGCAAAATCCAGAGGTCCGGGAACGCACGAAACATGGATACATAGTATTATTGTGGGTGTTATAGTTGCTGCTTCGCCATTAATTTGGCCATTTATTGAAGGATATTTGCCGTTTTAGTAAAATGGAATTTCTTGACCAAATGAGTATGCCTACAGTTCTAAAAAGACGTGCTCGTTCCAATAGAATTTCTTTAAGAGTTAATGAAAATGGTCTAAGAATTAACGCAGGAGAACACATACCTGACCCCGAAATTGAAACTTTTGTACAAAAAAAGTCCGCGTGGATAGACAAACAGTGGCAAAAATACGAACTTGCACTTAATGAGAAGGGTTACTTATATTTAGGCGAGTTAAAAGACTTAGAATTCTTTCAAGACAAAGATCTAGAAAAATTCTACAGAGCAGAGACTGGAAGAATAGTTAAAGGTCTATTAGAAATACATAATGAAGATGATAAATACGACATAAACAAAGTATTCATTAAAGGTCAAAAAACACGCTGGGGATCTTGTTCTTCAGCCGGAAATCTAAACTTCAACTGGCGTCTTGCAATGGCACCAACTGAAGTAATTGAATACATAATAATTCATGAATTATGTCATCGAATTGAAATGAATCATTCGAAGGAATTTTGGAGACTTGTTCAAGAAAAATGCCCAGAATTCAGAAGACATAAAGCCTGGCTCAAAAGAAATCAATTCAGACTAAATATCTAATTAATAAAACAAATTAATAAAAACGAGCAAAACATTTCCAATTATGGTTAAGCGTTCTAAAAAAGAACAACAAGATAAAGCTGAAGCAAAAAAAATCCTAGCAGAAGTTAATTTTTCTGATGATGAAATGGCTATAGCTCAAAAACTTGCTGAAGAATTCATGCGTCACGAAAATCCTGAAGAATATGAAGTTGCAAAAAAAGAAAAAGATAATAAATTATTCAAAAATATTCTTGTAGATTTATTCAATTTTGGAAAGAAACGAGAAATAAAAGATAAACTTGAACAAATTGAAAAATTGGTCAAAGAAGTTCGAGCATTAATGTAATTTTCGGGAGTTCCATTGCTTAACCCAGTCAGTAATTATCAAAGGATTGTCAGAAACTCCTGAATGAATACTTTCATCAAAAGCTTGTGTTTTTCCACAAATCTTACATTTCAATCTTGATTTAACTTTGAGTGAACGTCGCTCAGAATTTATTGCACGTTTACAAGTTCTACAAACCCATCCTAAATAATAGCTCATAGCCGTCTCCAAGAAACCTCAAAATAACTAACTCCATTTTCTGAATCAACAATTCCAACTAAAACATTCTTCTTAGTTGAATTTGCAACTCGCGCCATTCCAGACATTTCTTTCCAAGACGATTTAGCATTCTCCTTAGTTGAAAATACTAACCATTTTGCATGGGTCTTTCCTGGTTTTGAACCTTTGTCATAAACTCTAAAATCACAACCAAATTTCAAACCACTTTTGATAACATATCCTCTCATTCTCAGATCTCGAAATACTAAATATCTTTCATCAAAATTCTTATTGCTTCTATTAAATCTTCGACGCAGATTATCAAAATTAATTCCAACATCGATTTTTTTATTTTCTAAAAGATATAATGCTTCTTCTGAACTTAATTCAACTCCACCTTGCTTATTCAAAACGCCAAAAGCACTACGATTAAATAAAGCACTCGAGCTAAGCACCACTTTATTTCCAATCAGGGTTCCTTTTTCCATTGTTTTTCTAGAAGTACCCCTTCCGAACTAATGCTCAAGAAGTTAGAGTCTTCGTGTAAAAAAGTTATTCTTTTATACATTAAAAGGATTATGTATCAACATGAAGCTAAAAATATTAGGAACGTCTTCAGCTTTCCCAACTAAGAACCGAAATCAAACTGCTGCACTTTTTACCTACTCAGGAGAATCTTTTTTGTTTGATTGTGGTGAAGGAACACAAAGACAAATTAGGATTGCAAGAGAAAATCCACAAAAAATTACAAAGATTTTCATTTCTCATTGGCATGGAGATCATGTTCTCGGACTTCCAGGATTATTAATGAGCATGGCAATGAATCAACGAAAGAATCCGCTTGAAATTTATGGCCCAAAAGGAACAGGTAAAAAAATCGCAGTAATCATGAAAGCATATGAACATGAAACAACTAATTACAAATTAATTGTCCATGAACTTTCAAATATAAAATTAAAAACAATATGTGAAACTGATAAATATCGAATTAATGCTTTGAAACTTAAGCATCCAATTCCTTGTTTTGGATTTTCATTCGAAGAAAAAACTCGACTTAGAATTGATACTGCTTATCTTAAGTCCAGAGAAATTCCAACTCAACATATAGGATTGAAAAGATTACAACGAGGTAAAGATGTTACAATTGAAGGTAAAAAAATAAGTGCAAAAAGAGCAACTTATGCTCGACACGGAAAGAAATTTGCTATAACTATCGATACAGCATATTATGCTCCAATTGCTGAACTCGCAAAGGATGCTGATTTGTTTGTTTGTGAAGCAACATTTTCAAATAAAGTAAAAAGTTCAGCAGAAAAAGGCGGACACATGACTACTAAAGAAGCTGCAAGACTTGGAAAACAAGCAAAAGTAAAACACCTAGTTCTGACTCATTTCTCACAAAGATATCGTTCAACAAAAGAATTAGAACAAGAAGCAAGATCGGTTTTCAAAGGGAAACTCACAATGGCAAAAGATTTTATGGAACTTAAGATCTAGCTTGTTCTGCTTCATATTCTAATACCATTTCAATTGCACGTTCTTCTTGATATTTTCTATAACGTTTATGAGTATTACCATCAAAATTTTCTTCAAGTATTTTTTTCAAATCAGTTTCTCTATTTTCAGACTCCGTTGGAATCATATAAAAAATTTCAAACCAAGAATATTTGTTGTTTGTTGAATTCCAATATTTGTTCGTTACATCAACAACAGAAATTTCATTTTCAGAAATGAAATCTTTACTGAATCGATCTCTTTTCTGGAGGATTCCTTCCAAAAATTGAGGATTTGGTTCCGTCGAAGAAAGTGATTCTAATAGTGAATTAAAATTTGCATCTGAACGTATATCTAAATTCAAAACATATTCATATTCAAAAGATCTAAACTGATTCATTGATTTTTCTGGAGCGATTCTGTTTTTATCAATAATTCTGGAACCTAAAATTATATACTCGGTTTCATTAATCTTTCTCAATCTCTTTAGTATTCCATCAAAAGGTCTGCGAATTATTAACCGATCATCTTTGTTCCGCCTTGCACGAGAAGGAGTTCCGTCTTTGGTAGGAAAATCTCTTGCTTCTTTC
>JABIPN010000020.1 GCA_018698915.1 Candidatus Woesearchaeota archaeon | reverse complement strand
TCAGAACAAACTGAAAATAATGAAACAACTCAAAATGTTGTTTTGGTTGAAAATGGAGAAATTAATACTATTTACTCAGGAAATCAATCTGTAGAATTTGTTGAATTCTTAGATGGAAATGTTGTTTATGGACTAGAAAATTTACTTGACAACAAAACTGTTGATTTGCATGTTGGAGATGCTGTTCGAGAAGTTCCTAACGGAATGTTTGATGCAGATAATGGAAATCTAACTTGGATTGAACAAACTGAAGATGGTTTTTCAATTAATTTGTACAATTTTGAAACAGACCAAACTGAAAATATTTATGTTTCTACAGCAGAAATGAGAAATCCTCAAATTTCTGGAGATCTTGTGACTTGGGAACAAAATTATGAATTATCTGATAGCTTCAAGGCATGGTATTCTAATGTTACTGATTTGATGAATCTTGAATCAATAGTTTCAGTAGACAATGGAACTGTCGATAACGGAACAGTAGATAACGGAATTGTTGATAATGGAACAGATATTGCTAATACTCCAAATATTCCTGAAACTACAAAAACTGAGACTGAAGATAATAATTATTTAGGTATGATTGCAGCGGGAACAGGTGCAGGTTTACTGGGAATTGGTTACTTTGCAGGAAAACGAAGAGATAAGAAAATGGCTAACGAAGTTGCATCAATTGTTGAAGATAGACTTGGCGCAGCTGCATCCGCTAATGAATTAAACAGAGTTTCGGATCAATTGGAAATATTAAATAAAAGTATAGAAACATATGTTTTATCTAATGAAAGACTTGAAGCTCAAGGGTCTGAACTTTATTCACAATCTAAAGAAACTCAGGATCTTGTTGATTTTTTAGGTGCAGTTGAGCAACCAGATTATGCACCTAAATTAGATGAAATTTCTGAACAAGTTTCAGGTATTAAGGAAGTAGTAGATTCTTGGAATAAACCAAAGTTACCCATTCTGAAGGTTGATGTTGATAAAACAGAAGAGTTAGAACAACGAGAAGCAAGATGCGCTGATTTAGAATCTATTCTTGAAGATAGAGAAGCTAGAGTTAAGTCTGAATCAAATAAAAATAAAGTTAAAAATGTAGCTGGTAAATTATATTTTGTTCTTGGCGGAATTGCAATAGCAGGCGCAGCAGTATATGGCGAATATACTGGAATAACTGATTTTGTTGATTATTCTTATCTAAGAGGATAATTTTTCACTTAAAAGTAGTGTAATTTCGAAGTCTTTATAAGCATTAATATAAGAAAAATAATAACTTTAGAGGTTAAAATGAACGAATATCAATTAAAAAGAGAGGCTCTTGAAGATGCAGAAATTTCTGCAATTCAAAATGAAAATGCAAATGAATTTTATAGAATTAATGCTGAAATGTCTGCATTAGATGATAAATTTAGAAGTGTTCAGGAAATAAAAGAACCTTCTTTTATTGGTAAATTTTTCAGAAAAGCTGGAAATTATGTTTTAGGTGGTCTTGCTGTTGCAGGTTTAGCTTTAACTGGCGCTACAAAAGATATGTATGGAAGTTCATTAGATGATTCTGTTGACTCACTGTTTTCTGAATCAAATGATGCTCAAATGGCCAGTGATTTTGATGCTAATCAAACAACAACTAACGGAGATTATGTAATAAGTTTAGAAGATAATCGACTTATTAATATTGTAAATGTTGAATCTGGCAGTGAAACACAAATTGATGGAGATCATTATCAAGTTGGAAGTATGACTATGGACGGAGACGTTCTTCAATATACAACAATGGCTTTACAAGGAAATGAAAGATTGTATACATTAAATAAATTCGATATGAAGACTGGTGAAACCTCTACTCTAAAAGAAGAAGTTTCTCGAGAAGCACCTGATTTTTATGTAAATCAAGATACTGATGGAGTAAACAACGTTTATGTTGATAATGGCGCTGTTGTTGTAAATGGTGAAATTGTATATACTCTTGGAAATAACTCTTTGCCAAGTTTAAATGGTGATTCTGTTGCTT
>JABIPN010000003.1 GCA_018698915.1 Candidatus Woesearchaeota archaeon | reverse complement strand
TTTAAAATTAGAAACTATTGAAAAACGTAAAGCCATAAAAATCAAAGCAGCAGAGAAATTAAAGAAAGCAACTGAAGCTGGTGACACTGAAGCAATGAAGAAATATGCTCAGCAAACTTCAAGATTAACTGCAGATATGGTGTCAGAGTCAAGAGAAATGCTCCACGCAATGGGAGTACCAACAGTTCAAGCGTTAGGAGATGGAGAAGCTCAAGCAGCATTCATGGCAATCAAAGGAGATGTTTGGGGCGTAGCATCACAAGATTATGATTCATTACTTTTCGGAGCTCCGAGATTAATTAGAAACTTAACAATATCTCAAAGAAGAAAAGTTGCTGGAACACGATCAACAATTGTAGTCAGACCAGAAATTGTAGATCTAACTGAGACACTAACAAATTTAGAAATTGACAGAGGAAAACTAATTGATGCGGCAATATTAATCGGCACAGATTTTAACCAAGGAGTTCAAGGGATTGGACCAAAGACTTCAATGAAAATTGTAAGGGAAGATAAGTTCAACGAACACAAAGAAAAAGTTCCAAGATACCAACAAGTACGAGACATATTTCTAAACTCACCGAAGATTTCAGACTATTCTTTGAAATGGGCAGGCGTTAACGCAGAAAAATTAACAGAACTACTTTCAGCAAACAAATTTTCAGAAAAACGAATAGAAAAGGCAATCAAATCTTTACAAAAAGCTCACAAACAATTCAGTCAATCAGGTCTTGGAGAATTTTTATAACTTACCTTTCATAATCTCATAATTTCTAAAATCAACCGCAAAATACAACAAACTAATTCCAATTAATATATACATTGCAACCTGAGAATCAATTGACTCAATATATTTAATCAATCCAATTAAAATAACAAAAGTAACAACTTTGAAAATTGTAAACGCAGTTTTACCCCTTTTAACAAAATATTTCGCAATAGGATTTTCTTCTCGATTCACTCCAAATTTTTTCAAATCAATTAAAGTTAGAACTTCATCAATAAACCAAAGTATTCCTAAAACCAGAATCAGAATATTATTTATCATATCAAATATTTTTCAATCTTAATTTTACTGCGATTTTTTCTATGCTGAACAAAGAATTTCTTAGCCTTGCTAATAGTATATTTCTTCAACTCACCAGTCATCAAATCTCCGGATCTATATTTCTTCTCAAGATCAGCAAGTTTTTTATCATCTTCTTCAAGAAAGAATTTCAAGTATTGGAAGCTAGCATCAATATCTGTATTACCGCCATATTTTCTATGTTCAGCCAAAGTTTCTCTTCCACCAGAAAATGCCCGCTTAATTTTCCTTTCAATCTCAGCGTCAGAATCATCAGTATACAATGCAGAAGAAGGATCACTTGAACTCATCTTAGCGCCACCGCTTAATCCGGGTAAGAACTTAATAGTTAAAGCACCAGGTTTTTTCAAACCCATTCGTCCAGCAACATCACGAGCTAATCGAACAAATGGATCTTGATCAATTGCAGTAATCATTACTGTGGGAATTTTACGTTTGAAAGTAGGATATAGAATATGCGCAATCTGGATTGCAGGATAAAAGAAACTACCAATGTTTTTACCGTCTTTGAAACCCATGACCGCCTTCACTGTAGAAAGAGTAATCTTAGAACTTGCATTAATTGCAAGATTATAAACATCTTGATTCATATGTTTTAAGTCAAACATAATTTTTGTTTTTCTCGGATCAAATCCTAAAGCAAGAATATCTTTGGCATTTTCAATAGCCATTTCTTGAGTTTTAACATAGTCTGTTCCCTTAACTAAAATCTTCTCATCATCAGAAAAAGGAATGAACACAAAACAACCATGTTTTTTCTGTAAATCTACAACAGCTTTGAACATTGCTAAATGCGCAATATGCATTTTTGCAGAAGGTCCTCTTCCCGAAACAATAGCAAATTTTCCTTTCAGGATTTTATTCAAATCTCGGTGAGCATAAAATGCACCACGTTTCAAAAGTAAATTTTTAGTTCCAAGTTTATTCAAAATTCCAGGAGTCATTCTAGATACTCCAAACTGCTTAATTAGTTTTTCATAATCAATGTTGCCTGATACTTCATAAGGATCAACTTTTCCCATAAAATTAATAGAAATTTAGAATTTAAATAACTTCTTTGTACCAATCAATTGTTTCTTTTAATGCATCAGCGAGTTTATATTTCGGAGACCAATTCAACAAATTAGAGATCTTACTATAATCCAAATATTGTTCAGGAATCTCATTCTTGGCATTATTCAGTATATTTACTTTAATTTCATTATCCATAACTTCAGAAACATGATTAACCATGTCCAACACATTCAGAGTAACTCCCGAACTAACATTAAACGCCTCACCTTTTGTTTTTTCAATATTTTCTGCCAAAGTTAAGTAACCTGAAACAACATCTTTAACATAAACATAATCTCGAATCATCTTTCCATCACTTCGAATTTCAAGAGGTTCACCATTTAAACCAGATTTAATCGCACCTGGAACAATTCTGTTAAAGTTTAAATCGCCAGGACCATAAATATTACCAAAACGAGTAGTTACAACAGGAACGTCATAAGTTTTGAAATAAGCAGTACAAATTAAATCTGCTGCAGATTTAGAAACATCATAAGGATGTTGACCTTTCAATTCATGAGTTTCGTAATAAGGAAGTTTGTCTGAAATACCATAAGCTTTATCTGATGAAGCAAACACAATTGCCTTAACACCAGGATAATTTCTAGCAGTTTCAAGAATATTCACAGTACCCATAATATTTGTTTCAATTGTTTCCCGAGGATTATGATATGCAACAGGTACAAGTGCTTGTGCACCTAAGTGAAATATGATTTCTATCTCACATTTTGTTATAACATCTTTGACTTGTTGTTCATTTTTCAAATCACAGTCTGCAACAATAACTTTATCTCCGAGAGTTTTTCTATTAAAATAACTATGAGGATCATTAATAATTTTAGTAACAACAACATTTGCTTCAAGTTCAACAAGTCGTTCAACTAAATGTCCGCCTACCAAACCCATGCCACCAGTTACAAGAACATTCTTATTTTTCCACATCATTCCACATTCTCCATTTAGCGTTTTCAGAACTCCACAAGGCATTAAGTAAATTAACATGTTTTGAAGTATCCATACACTGCCAGAAACCAGTATGTTTGAAACTCATAAATTGATTATCTTTAGATAAATTTTTCAAAGGAGCACCTTCCAAAATACAAGAATTATCATCTTCAAGGTAATCAAAGATTTTCTTGTTAAACACAAAAAATCCACCATCAATCCACCCGTCATGAACAAGTGATTTCTTTGAGAAATCAGTAATTAGATTTTCACCTGAGATGCTAAGAAGTCCAAATCGAGATAATGGTCTAACTGCAGTAACAGTACCAATCTTCCCATGAGATTTATGAAATTTATATAATTCATCAATATTAATATCTGCAACACCATCACCATATGTAAGAAAGAATTCATCATCATCAATATATTTTTCAATTTTTTTAATTCTTGCACCAGTTTCTGCATTCAAACCCGTATCAACACAAGTTATGTTCCAGTCTTCCATAGAATTATTTAATACATTAAGTTCACCAGACCTTAAATTTATATTAAAATCATGAGATCTAGTCTCATAATTAAGGAAATAATCTTTAATCATATCGCCCTTATATCCAAGACACAGAATAAAATCCTTAATACCATATTGACTATAAATCTTCATTATATGCCATAGCATAGGTTTCCCACCAATCTCTACAAGCGGCTTAGGTTTAAATTCAGTTTCCTCTCTTAATCGAGTACCTCTACCACCACATAAAATCACAGCTTTCACAATTAGACGTCTTATTAAATCTTTTAAAGATTATGAACTTACAATCAAAACCAAGGTTTTATATCTATTACCGCAAGAAACCACAATACAGTGAAACTATTGGTAATTGGAGCATCAGGACAGGTTGGATATGCCTTGATGGATCAAGCAAAACAAAAAAATATTGAAGTATATGGTACAAGATTCAAACAACAAGGATCTATGTTATACAAATTAGATATAAGAAATAAAGGAGAAGTAAAGAGTCTAATTAACGAATTACAACCAACACATATAATTCTCACAAGTGCACTCGGAAATGCAGAATTATGTGAGACTGACAAAAAACTTTGTTACAGCATAAATGTTGAAGGAACAAAGAATGTTGCAGAAGCATGTAAGGAAATAGCCGCACATTTAACTTACATATCTTCAGACTATATTTTTGATGGAAAAGAAGGACCATATTCTGAGGAAGAAACAAGTAATCCAATTAATGAATATGGAAAAGCAAAGAATGAATCAGAATCAATCATAAATTCTCTTGAAAAATATATAATTATCAGAACAACAAATATTTACAGCTATGGTCATGATAAGAAAAACTTTATTGCAGGATTAATTGAAAAAACAAAAAACAATCAAGAATTCAAAGTTCCAGAGGACCAAATAGGAACACCAATCCTTGCTTCAGAACTTGCACGTGCAAATATTGAACTCATTGAAAGAGGATTTAATGGAACAATAAATATTGTTGGTCCAGATCTAGTAAATCGAGTTGAATGGTGTAAGAGAATTGCTTCAGAATTAAAACTAAATGATAAACTAATCAAAGGAGTAAAAACTTCAGAGTTAAATCAAAAAGCAAAAAGACCTATGAATGCTGGGCTCAAGACAAACAAATTAGAAGGCTTAGGGATTAAAATAAAAAATATTGAAGAATCTGCAAGAGAAATAAAAAAGATTATGAATAAAGATAAGGATGAAAATTCAATAAAAGAAAAAATACTAGAATTAACAAAACAATATTTCGAAATTACACATAAAAATCAACAGATAGAATTTAAAGATCAAGTCAGATATGCTGGAAGAGTATTTGATGAAAAAGAGATGGTTGCAGCAGTAGACTCAACTTTAGATTTTTGGTTAACGCTCGGAAGCAAAGGCGAGTTACTCGAAAGAAAGCTTGCAGAATTTATGGGAACAAAATATGCAACGCTTGTAAATTCAGGTTCATCTGCAAATTTAGTTGCTCTGACTGCATTAACATCACCATTACTCGAGAACCCACTAAAGCGTGGCGATGAAATAATTACAGTTGCAGCATCATTTCCAACAACAGTTTCACCAATTGTCCAAAACGGAATGATACCTGTTTTCTTGGATGTAGATCTTGGAACATATAATATTGATGTAACAAAATTGGAAGATGCACTATCAGAAAAAACACGAGCAATAATGATTGCGCATACCTTAGGAAATCCATTTAATATAAAAGCAGTTATGGATTTTGCAAAAAAGAACAAGCTTTACGTAATAGAAGATACTTGTGATGCACTAGGATCAAAATATGATGGAAAAATGGTTGGAACTTTTGGAGATATTTCAACCACAAGTTTTTTCCCAGCACACCATATGACTATGGGCGAAGGTGGAGCAGTATTTACAAATAATCCGTATCTAAAGCGAGCAATAGAATCACTAAGAGATTGGGGAAGAGATTGCTGGTGTGCTACTGGAAAATCTAACACTTGCGGAAAAAGATTTTGCTGGAAACTTGGAAATCTTCCAAAAGGTTATGACCACAAATATATTTACTCACATATTGGTTACAATTTAAAACCACTAGATATTCAAGCAGCAATTGGACTTGAACAAATTAAAAAATTACCAATGTTTATCGAACTTCGAAAACAAAATTTTGAAAAATTGCACAAAATACTAAAACCATTTGAAAAATACTTCATACTTCCTAAAGCAACTGAAAATAGCGATCCAAGTTGGTTTGCATTTCTCCTCACAGTAAAAGATAATGCGCCATTTACTCGTGCAGAAATTGTAAAGTATCTTGAATCAAAAAAGATTATGACACGAATGTTATTTGCAGGAAATCTAATAAAACAACCAGGATTTATGAACATCGAACACCGAGTTGTTGGAACTTTAGAAAATACCGATAGAATAATGCTAAACTCATTTTTTATAGGAGTATATCCAGGAATTGATGATAGACATATTAATTATATCGAAAAAGCATTTAATGAGTTCATCATAGGTAAAGAAAATGAATAAAATAAAATTATCTATTTCAGCTCCACTATATAATGAGTCTAAAAATTGTGTAGCTGGAATAAAAGACATGTTAAAACAATTAAATAAAGAAGTCAAATCTTTCGAATTAATTCTAGTAAACAATGGATCAACAGACGATACTGCGGATATAATTGAAAAAATGAAATCCAAACATAAAAACATTGTAACAGTTCATCTAAAAACTAATCAAGGTTATGGTGGAGGAATTATTGCAGGATTAAAGAAATCAAAAGGAGAATATGTGGGAAATACAATCCTTGATGGTCAAATTGATGGAAAAGATTTGGTAAGAGTATTCAATAATATGCTAAAAGAAGAAGCAGATATTGGAAAGTCAGTACGAGTTAAAAGACACGACGGAATAAAACGGAAAATATTCACAATAGGATATGAGTCAGTTATCAATATATTATTTCTAACAAATATTCGAGACATTAATGGATATCCAAAAATAATGAAGCGGAAAATATTCAATAAACTAAATATTCAAAATAAAAATTGGTTTATTGACACAGAAATTATGTTAAAAGCAAAAAAACGCAAATTAAAGATATCTCAAACGCCAGTAATATTTAGAAAAAGACAGGGTGGAACATCACATGTAAATTATGGAACTGCAATGGAACTATTCATCACTGCAGTAAAAACAAGATTCAAAGGACTTAAATTCTAAAATAAATTTCAAGCGCTTCATCATTTGAATTAATCAAATCACCTGGAATCGCATCTTCAACAATTACGGGTTCACCATATTGATTTTCTAAAATCTCAAGAACAATAGGTAAAGTGTCAACATATTTTGAAGCAACTCTATTTTTATCTCGAGGCAGCATTACAACATTACTTTCATCTAGCCATATTCTAAGCATTTCCTCATTGTAAAATCCATAACGTTCAACTTGATTAATATCTAACTCTGAAGTATAAAGATAATGTTCATTAGTCAATGGAGCAACAGTTCGACGGTCTGCCTCTAAAAGAATATGAATCAAACCCTGTCCAAATATTAAAATCTGATCATCCTTATTCGTCAATTCAGCAACAGATTCTGCTGCAAAACTAATTTTATTCAAATGAGTATCAGAATGAATTGGATTAATAAGTGTAGTTCTATCCATAAGAGTAAAGTTAATCATTATCAAACTAACCAAAACCAAAACCAAAACCTTACGCGATTTAGGATCTTGTAAATAATAATAAAGTTTGTAAAATACAAAACCAAGCAAAACTGCTAGTAGTCCAACTGAATAAATTGAATACCAAGAATTATTACCTTTCCAACCAAAAGTATGAAAGAAATAATTTACAACAAACATTCCTGCAATCAATAAAATATATTTATGACTTACAACTTCCCGCGCAAAATTCCTAGTCAATCCCAGAAATAATAATGCAAATAATGTTAAGCTAAACAAGATTGTAAGTTTATTCAAGTCTGAAAATACATAATAAAATCTTGAAATAAATGATGAACCTTCAAAATATAATTGGAACGGAGTCAAACTCTGAAATGCAGTCCCAAAAACATTAGCAATTACAACAGGCGCATCAGCAACAATTCCTTTCCAAAAGAAAGCAAGAGGCACAACAATAGAAATCAAACTGATTCCAATTTTTTCCTTGAGTTTTGTTTTCTCAATAAAGAACAAATAAATCATTAAAATTATAAATAGCAAACCAAGATTTTGTCGAGTTAAACATGCAAACACAATAAATAAAGTTGAAAGATAATAGTTCCAGGGACGTTTAGATTTAACTAGAAAAAAGATTGAACCGAGAATAAAGAAGTTTGACAAAGCAAGAGGAAGTGCTCTGGAAAATGCTTGAGTCACAAATTGTGTGGAAGCCAACAAAGCAACAGAAAGTAACCCTGCCCATTTTGATCCAGTTAGTTTTCTAACTATACCAAACGCAAAAAAGAAAACGCCTAATGCAAGAACTATTGAAAATATTCTACCATTAATTATATCGGGGCCAAATGATTGAAGAACACTACCATAACTCAAATACATCAGCGGAGGAACTCGAGCAAAAGTATCAATATACAATTGAGTATTATCTTCAATAGTTGTATATCCAGTATACAAATATTCACCTTCATCTAAAAAAGTATTTCCAACTAATGCATGAAACGTTGCAGTCAAAAGAAAAATCGAGATTAATGAAATTAAGCTTAACTTAAATAATCTAGACATGGTTATTGCTTGGAAAATATCTTATAAACACTTTGATTCAAGTTCTAAAAGTACAATTTAAAAGTTAATTTCCAATGTCAAAATATGAAAAATGCAGCAATCATTGGAGTTGGTGCGATGGGTCTAAGACACTTAATTGCATATAAAAATATTCCAGAAATTAATATTGTTGCAGTTTGTGATATAAATCAAGAATCTCTTAACAAAATAAAAAAAGAGAATCCAAAAATTAACATTTATACAAATTTTAAGAACATGCTAGAAAAGGAAAAAATAGATATTGTAAGTGTTGCAACACTTGGACCTACTCACGCTGAAATTGTAATTGAGCTTGCCAATAACAAAATACCATACATTTTCTGTGAAAAACCAATGGCAACATCTGTAAAAGATGCAGAACAAATGATTCAAGTTTGTAAGACAAATAATTCAAAGATTGCAATTAATCACGTAAAAAGATTTATGCCATCTTATCTAAAAGTTAAAGAATTAATTCAACAAAATAAGATTGGAAAAATTTCATCAATATTGGCATTCCAAGGCGGAGGGCGACTTGGAAGCATGGGAACTCATATGATTGATTTATTCAATTTCCTTTATGGAAAAACACCAAAATCAATCGCAGGAAAAATTGATAAAAATTATACTGGAGATCATAAAAAACGAGATGTAGTTGATCCTGGTGGATTCTTAACTCTGGATTACGGTGAAGGACAAAAAGCACATCTTGACGTATCTGAAAATTTAGGAATTCCCGGATTAGTAATAATTGTTGGAAGTGTTGGAAGGATGATTGTAGATGAAAAGAAAGGAATTCGAGTAGAATCAAGAAGCGAAGAGGATTTTGAAAAGCGACTCGGAGAATATAATTTACCTCTTTCAAATATTGAAGATTACGAAACGCCAAGAGAGTTTGTGGAAACAATAACTGAAAGACACATAAAAAAACTTCTCTCTGATGAAGATTATTGCACTGCAGAAGAAGGTTTGCGCGCTGTCGAAGTGATACTTGCAACACACATTTCATCAATCAAAAACACAAAAGTGAATCTTCCACTAAATGACAAAGAATTTGAGGTAAGAATAACATGATTAGAATAGGAGTGCTTGGAACTGGAGATATTGCAGTAAAGCATTTGGAAGTTTTTTCAGAACTGGACGTGGAAATCGTTGCAACTTACAACAGAACAAAGTCTCGTGCAGAAAAGCTAGCGGAAAAGTTTCAACTCGGAAAAATATATGGCGATTACAAATTAATGCTCAAAGAAAATAAATTTGACGCACTGTGTGTTTTTGTAGCATCAAACATAATCAAAGATGTAACTCTTGATTGTTTGGATTACAACGTGCCAATCTTGATGGAAAAACCCGCAGGAATTTCAGTAGCACAAGGAAAAGAAATTCTAGAGAAAGCGGATGAAAAAAACATACCAGTTATGGTCGGATTTAATCGAAGATTCATGTCAACAATAATGAAAGCAAAGGAAGAAATGGATGAACTGATTTCAATAAATGTGGAAGCCCCAGAAAGATGGAATCAAATAAAACAAAAACCAAAATTCAATGAGGAAATACTCGCATCTTGGTTTTACATAAACGGTTGTCATTGTCTCGACTTGATGAAATACTTCGGAGGGAAAATAAAAACAATAAACTCAAATTCAGAATATCAAAAATACTATCGCGCAAATGTTGAGTTTGAAGAAGGCGTGATTGGACAATATCAATCAGTTTATGATAATCCTGGAAACTGGAATATAACGTTAATCACTAAGAATAAAAAAATATCATTGAACCCTCTTGAAAAAATAACAATAACAACAAAAGAAGGCGAACAAGTCCATGAACTTTCAGAACTAGACACAAAATTCAAACCAGGTTTTTTCTTACAAAATAAATATTTTATAGATTCAATTATAAAAAATAGAGAGCAAATTTCTCAACCCGCAGTTGGAATAAAAGAAGCAGTTGAATTGATGGAATTCATGAAACAAATTGAATCAGATTCCAAATCCAATTAGTGAAACACCAAACAGTATAAATCCGACACCAATCCATTTCAAAAGACTCATACGTTCTTTCAAGAATTTATTGCTCAAAATGCTTACCCAAACAAATGAAAGCGCAACAAAAGGGTATAGGGTTGATAATTCTCCAGCACGTAAAGCAAAAATATACAATATTCCTCCGGTGCCATAAAATCCCAAACCCACAATCAAAGGTAAATTCTTGATTTGTCCAATCAAGTTAGAGTTAAATTTTCCAGAACCTTTCTTTAGAAGAATTGCACCAAAGGCATTCAAGAAAGAGGATACAATTACCAAACCAACGGCCCAAAGTGCAGTAGTCATTGTTCAAGACCTCCATTCCGGCTTCCGAATCCTACAAACATAATTCCAACAACAACAGAAGCCATTCCAATTATTTTCAATAATCCAAGATGTTCATCAAAGAAAGAAACAGAAAGCAAAATAACCCAAATATAACTCGTAGCAAGTATTGGATATAAAACTGAAACTTCCCCTCGTTTCAAACCAAGAACTAAAAACAACGTAGCCATAATCAAAAAAGCAAAACCAACAAATAATTGCCAAGTTAAATTAGGAAGTTTAACTGCACCAAGCTTCAAAAGAATTTGAGCACTAGAAATTAAGACAGTAGAAATAAGAATTAAAATAACTGCTTCCAGTTTGGTTTTCATAGACCCAAAACAGATAACAAAGTTATAAATTTACCTAATATTTTTTAACAACAATTAAATATCATAAATTGATTTTAATAACATGCGTAGACGCAAAAAGAAAAATAAACCTGCAAATATTTTTGCTGCAATTGTAGTATTATCAATAATACTTATTCCAATGATTGATTTCGATAAAGATGAATTATCAACTTATAATGAATTATTTATTCACAAAACCGATCCATTCAATCCAGATACAGATTTTGATCTAATTTTAGATAATGAAGAAATTACAATATATCTAAGTAATCCAAATCTAAATGATACAGATTCAGACGGACTTACCGACGGAGAAGAGATAAAAACATACAAAACAAATCCAGCAATGAATGATACAGATTCAGACGGTCTTACAGATAAATATGAATTATTTGAAAGCTTAACAAATGTAACCAATCCGGACTCAGATAATGATGGATTAACTGACGGAGCAGAAGTAAATATTCATGAGACTGATCCAAATGACCGAGACACAGATAATGATCATCTTTCAGACGGATATGAATTAACACCACGAGCCATTGGACCGTCAGGTGGAGAAACTGTAGAATGTGAAGAAGGATATTATGTGGGTTCAGATCCGCTAAGATCAAACACATACAGTATTAGTGGCGGAGATATTAGTCTCTCAGATCCAAGTAATTCATGCATAAAACCATTCTGTGGAAAAATAACTAAAAGAGAAGGATATTGCGAATAACTATTTTTTGTCCTCTGTTTTTCTAAAACAGAGATGGGGACACAGGGATTTGAACCCCGATCAGCCGGTCTGGAAC
>JABIPN010000002.1 GCA_018698915.1 Candidatus Woesearchaeota archaeon | reverse complement strand
TCCTCCAATTGCACCCAATCCAATTACTCTTTTCATATTAGATTATATTGCTAGAGATTATAAGATTTTTTGTAGTAAACCCATGCTGATATAAATATTAAGAATATTCCAATAATTGGCCAAAGAAGAGGTGTGGAAAATAGTAATACAAGAACTGCGGATATTGACCAAAGTAATTTTAGATTGAGCATAACACCATATTCTTTCTTTCCTCCTTTGTGCATTAGCAATGATGTCCCTCCAATTGCAATTAGCGCTGCTCCAATTATTCTCAGTGATAGAACATTTCCTTGAAGTCCAATTAAATCAAGAAGTTGTTGAGGATAAAATATTAATGCTGCTGCAAAAAGTATGTCTACAATAAAGTGTAAAAGAAACCACTGTCTCAAGCTTTTTGGGATCATAATTATTGAGTAAGTTTAATTAATATAACTCTTGCTCTCCAAACAAAACGTTAAATATAATGTCTTATTTAATTTATGTGTCGACTCAAATTAATGAAGGTGAATCACCTGGAATTTTTAGAGCTTATATTATTGAAGATGAGTCAACTTGGTCTTGTGATAAATATTGGTGGAATAGTCCAAAAATACTGGGTCTTGAACGACATTTAGATGGTCGTAGGCAGGTGATTAAATCTCCTCCTCGCCAAAATACAATTACTAATTTTACTAATAAATATACTAATAATTTAGAACGGAGTTTATTTGGTGAAGATGTTGAGATTAAATTATTTGAAAAACATCCTTATACATTTTTAGAAGTTGAACTTGATGGTGTATTGTATCACTCGTTGGTTGAACGAGAAACTAATATTGTGGAGTTATATCGTGAGATTAAAGAACACCACTTTAGTGAATAAATTGTGGGATTATTTTTAGAAATCTTGGATCAATTTCTTTTGCAGTTTTTACAGAACTAGATTGACCGACTCGTGCATCCATTCTTGCTATAGCATAATCTGTGTTTGATGTTTCTTTAAACAGATAGGAGAAGAACTCATTTGAAAGTTCATAAATCGATTCCATATCTTTTGCGATTGGTGCTGTTGGTAAAACTTTCTTTAATCCGTTTGCTGCATCAAGAGCCCACTGCTCGTGTCTCTTTTGTCCGCTTGGAAACTCTTCGGTTGCGAAATAACACATAATATTTGCGTGAAGTGCTGAAGCGTATATTTGGAATCTGATTTTATTGTTTTTCATTCTTTGTGCTCGGTTTCTTATGAAAAAGAAGTTTGGATATTCTGCCTCTTTGACACTAATCTCGTCGTCAGGTAAATATGTTAATGCTTTATCAGTAAGAACTGCAGCCTCAATATAATATTCAAGGGCTTGAGAATCTGAAAGAGTAAATTCTTGTCCAAAAGCTACTTTTGCTCTTGCCAAATTTGCTAAATCTCCGGAATTAAATGGATCTTCAAACACAGAATCTTCTAATTGATTCATAATCAATTCTAATTCTCCTTTATCCATTTCTTCAATGTGTAGAATGTTGTCTAATTTATAATTAGTTTTAGTGAAATCCATTGCATAAAACTCTATCAAAACAAACTTTTATTTGTTTCTAAATGGCATTACTTTCCGCATTTATGGTCTTTTCCACAACGCATACAAACTGCTTGTCCGCATCCTTTACAGGTTTGATTGCACGGTGTTGCACAAGAGGAGCAGAGTCCTTGAACTTTCATATATTAGCTAGGTACTGATAAGATAAAATACTTACTTTTTACCTAAATAAAATCCAGCGATATTAATTATAATATCTGTAGTTCGATTAATCGTGTTTTCTACAAAGAAACTTGAATTAAAAAATAAACTGAAAATCCATTCAAATACTTCCCAGGCAATAGATAGAATAAAGAATAATTTCCAAGACATATTTGTTGAACGTGCGAGTATATACCAGATTAGAAAATGTATTGGACTGTATGCGCTAAATGGACCCATTGATTATAAATCCCTCCACCCGGAATCGAACCAGGAACCTTCCGATATCTGCTGGGACTGAATCCCAGTAACCAACTACAGTCAGACGCTCTACCAAATTGAGCTACAGAGGGGTATAGTTTTATTCGTTAAAGTTCATTTAAAAATCTTCTCACTTGCCAATAATTTTAACATTTCCGGAATATGTTGTATTCTTGTCTTGAGTTAATCTTGCTTGTGGTAATTGAATATTTCCAAGTACGTGCATTGATGATTTAACTTGATAATTAATAATTAGTTCTTCTTTTGGTGCCAGAACATCAAATTTCCATACTATCTTTGTTCCATTCTTTGCGTTTACAATTGAGCTTGGTACAACTGTTCCGAAATCTTTTACCAGCTTAAGTGGTTTTGGAACCAGGTCTTCTAACTTAACATTCTTCATTTCTGTATTTGTTCTGTTCTTAATTGATACAGAAACTAGAATTGAGTCTGCTCCTTTCTTTAGTTCCTTTGTAACTGAGAATTTATTCAAATAATTTGTTATGAAAAGAAAACTTGCAAGTAGCAATAATATTCCTCCTAGAAATACTGGAAAATATGAAATTGAATATGTAATTGTCATAGTTTCTTTTGGTTCTAAATCGATTGGCCAAGAAATTTTATGATCATTACCATATTCTTTAGATTCATAATCTAGATTGGATCTTAGTATTGATAAATCAAAAGATGATACTATTTGTTCCCAAGTATCTGAGTAAAGAACATTTCCTGAATTTGCAATATTAAATGAATATGACTTTCCAAATAAACCTTCACTTGATTCTTCAGTTACGGATATTTCTCTAATATCTTCAGTTTCTTCAATAACTTCTGGACTTTTTACACTTATATGCACATATTCATGATTTTTTATAGATGGATCATTTGTAGAATGTGCTTTTATAAATACTGCATATTTGCCGTTTTTGATTTGCATCGGTGGTGAAAGTCGTACAGTTATTTCTTCTGAGCTTTGTGCTGGAACTTCAACAATATAATCTGAGAAGGATATATCCCATGTTGAAAGGGGTGCAGTTAGTGCAAATGTGTCTCTATTATTCTGATTATTTATTAAAGTTATTTTGAATAGTGCAGATTCTGATGGTTGTATATCTGTTTTAACTGGTTCTGAATCAATAACTAATGGAGATATAGCATATGCACTACTAATTGCTACTAAAAATACTAGTACTGCCAATAATCCTTTGCGCGCCACGCTTTTTTTAGTGAACTATCTAATATAAAGATTTCCCAGTTAGGGCTGAATTGTTTTTCAGCTACCTGATAGAATTCTCATTATTATATTAGTGTTGCCTTGTAATTGCATGGACTTAGTGACTCCCACTTGGATATCTGCACTTCGAGGAATAGGTGTGGTTTGTAATATTTACAATATTGCTAAAACTGGTGATGACGTTGTGGAAGGTCTTGAGGAAAAAATGGGATGGAGAGATAGACGAAGAGCTAAAAAGAAAATTAATAGGCATTATGATGGCCGTACAAAAGAATTGAATAGTGAGCGCAAAGACACAATTAGTATGATGAAGCACGGAGATCCGAACTGGAAAGATATGATAAATCTCCCGTATGAACGTGCAGGATTTACTGTTGGTGATCCTGATTTGAGCAATCAAATTGATAATTCTGAGCCAGATAATGTTAGTTATGGTTTGGGACTTGATCGAGTTATTTCAGCGGAACCTGATCGATCTGAATTGATTCATGACACTGCAAAGGGTATTCAGGAACTGAGAATTCGAATTGAGCGACATAACAAACTTTTGACAAAATGTGAAAAAAAGATTGGAGAATATATCAGCTCCAATGAGCGAGTTGCAAAGCGATACATTTCAGAGAAAGTTAAACTTGAGAAATCAAGAGAAGATCATGAACTGCACTTAGTCACTTTAGATATGTGTCTTGGAAGAATGCAAATTGAGGGACATGACAGAGAACGATTAGACTTAACTCCAGTCTACAACAATGCAACACTTGCTTTGAAATCGATGGGTGTATTACTAGATTATGGCGCTCATAGAAATGCATTGGGTGCGCTCAATGAACATGAAGGTAGTTTGGAAATTGAGCGAGAAGTTGACAAAACTACACTGGATGCAGGCATGTATGATTCTGATGTTGACGGTATATATGATCAATATTTGACTGAACATCGTGCAAAGGACTCAGCGAAAGCATCGGCAATAAAAAAGAGTACAGATCTAGAAAGTCTGGTAATTAAAGCAAAGGCGCAAGTAGGAGTATAAATGGCAAATCCCTATTTATCCTCCCTTCAATCAGCAAGAAAGCATATGGAGTCGGGAGATTCCATTGCTGCTGCTGAATCTTATTTGATTGCATATGATTTAAAACTTAAGTCTGGTGGCGGTGATGATCTTGACTTTATTGAAAAACAAATTAGAACTTTAGTTCCAGAGCTACCAGTTCCCATACTTGAGTCAAGATCAAATTCAGTAAATAACTCTGGCTCAAAAACTAAGAACGTATCAAATATTTCAGATTTTGATTATGCTTCTGAATTTGCTCCTGAAGGACATGAAGGTGATTTTTCTAGAGTTGCAGGTATGACTGATCTAAAAACTAAATTAACTGAAAATGTTATTTGGCCTTTAATTTATCCAGAAGTTATGGGTGAGTTGGCGGGACTTGAAAGTAATAGTGTTTTGCTTTATGGTCCTCCTGGATGTGGAAAAACTTTCATTGCAAAAAGTCTTGCGGGTGAAGCACAAACAAAGAGCGGACAAGATGTTAACTTCTACATTGCAGGCGGCGCTAATCTTGAACATAAATATGTTGGAGATAATTCTCGATTGATTAATGCATTCTTTGAAACTTTACAATATAATGAGCCAAGCATTGGTTTTATTGATGAAATTGAAGGACTTGCAGGAAAACGATCAAACTCAGGACAAATTGCAAGAAAAGTTGTAAATTCACTTCTTGAAGGATGGAATATGTTGGATGGCACTCAAGCCATGGTTATTGCAGCAAGCAACTTGCCTTGGGAAATTGATGCTGCAATTGTTAGGAGTGGAAGACTTGAAGAAAAGATCTTTGTTCCTTCTCCTGATTTTGAATCACGTAAATCTACTTTTGATTTGTATTCCAAATTGAAGAATGATGAACTTTCTACTTTGGCAGGAATGACTGATGGATATTCTTCAAGCGCAATTAGAAAGATTTGTGTTCGTGGAGGAAGAAATGCAGCAAGAGAATATTTGAGTGGTTCCAGAAAGGAAAAAGTTGTTTTGCTTGATGATGTGATTCAAGCAGTTTCTGAAATACCAAGCGATTTGAGAGTTTGGGCTGATCAAACTGTTGACGCAATGCTTGCAGGTGTTGGTGAAAACACTCGATTAAGAAAAAGTGTTAGTGAAGAATATTTGCCAATGCTTGAAGAGGCTTTAAGAATTCGGGAAGTGTTAGGATGAAGATATTCTTCAATGGAACTGTAGATTTAGATGATAAAGATTGGGGTAAAATTTATACTCGAATTCAGGCATTCTTTGAGAAACAAAAAATTGGAGAGCTTTATTTTGAGGTTGAACCTTAAGCAACTTTTCGAACTTTGAATTTTGCTCCAGTAATTTCTTCTGGTTCTGAGAAAACTTCAACTACTGAGTATAATCCGTTCAGTATTGCGCCAGCATTTAGATTTAATCTATCGTGTTTGTAGTTTTGTTCAAGAAGTGTTTCATCATTTCTTAAATCAACAGCTCTTCCACCTGCTTCGTGAATGTGACCATTTATGCTTACTCGAATATCTTCATCAAAAATCTTTGATCTTATGGATTTATGTCCACAATTACTGGGTTTTCTAATTAGTCCTAGACCTGGAACAAAGGTAAAATCTGATCTGTCGATTCCATGTTCAACCTCACCTTTTGGAGGGTCATGAGTAAACAAAACTCGTTTTGAACCTTGAGTTAACTCTTCAAACTCATAATTTGTTGGAAATGAACCTGAAAGGTGAGGTCTTGAATCTCCACTTTGAACCCCAGAACCAGCATATAATTCAAGTTCTATATCTTCTAATTTGTAAATATGCTTTTTATTTGTTTCAAGTAATGCATTGAAATTATTGTATTTTTCTGCAACTAGTGTAGATAATTTATTGAAAACTGGAGGCTCGTGACTTCCTGGAATACATAAAGTTGGAATACCAAGTTCAGCAACGCTCACAAGAGTGTGATAATTTAATCTTATTAAATTATCAAAACTATCGATATGGTTCGGTGAATAATCTCCAGTCAATACTATAGCATCAAGGTTATTCTTCTCATTTGACAAATCTTCAATAGCTAGTTCCAGATTAGGAATATGTCCGTGAATGTCACCAATTACTGCAATATTTGTTGCTGTTTCCATAATTTGGCTAATTTATTGGCCTTAAAAGTGCTTCTATTTGTTGTGTTTTCTCTTTGCGCTTGATGCTCTTCCGTGTAAAGATTTTGGAGAAAGTTTGGCTAGGTTTACACCTTTCAAAAATCCAAATCCTCTCTTGTTTTGCCAAGAATATCTTCGAATAGTTTTAGTTTTACCAAATCCACAAGATGCACATTCTTTGTGCTGAGCGTGATAAGTATGTCCACCACATCGTCTACAAATTACGTGTGTCTTCTTTCCTGAACGCTTACCTTTGGATGGTGTTCCTTTTACCATTGTATTGAGTTATTTGTTTTGTTTAAAAAATTAACTAATTGATGTAAGTTACCATATCTCCCCTGATGAAAATTTGATCCAGTTTCTTAGATCCAGAGGTTGCATTACTTAATACAACATTTGTGTGTATGTCAAAAGCTTCAAGCTTTCCAGTTAAATTTGTTCCGTCTTTAAGCAAGACATTTACTTCTTTTCCCTTAAGTGCGCTTAATGCGTCTAATGGTCTTTCCATAAGGGAGTATTAATGGAAACGTATTTAAACCCTTTTCTATAGTTATGTTTATGGCACAATCCAATGTAAGATCATTGAGAAAAGCAACAGGTGGACGATATAGTAAGATGTATCGTAAAAAGAAAGCTCGTGATATGAAAGGTGAGCCAATTCTTGCAAGAGTTGCTACTACAATTAAATCCAAGGTTAGACGGATTCGTGGTGGGAACCAAACTACATCATTAGTTGGTGCAGTTTATGCAAATGTTAGTACTGGAAAGAAAACTAAGAAAGTTAAAATAAAAACTGTTCTTGAAAATCCAGCAAGCCGACACTTTGTTAGGGAAAACGTTGTAACTTTAGGTTCTATTGTTGATACTACCGCAGGTAAAGCAAGAGTAACTTCAAGACCTTCAAAAGACAACATTGTAAATGCTGTTTTGGTTAAATAAATTCTTTTATAGTTTTTGTGAACCTGTTAGATATGACTTTATCTGATAGAACGATTAAGGAATATCTTGATTCCAGTAAAATAGTTATTGATCCAATTGAGTCTAGTCAGATTCAACCTGCTTCTGTTGACTTGACTTTGGATTCTAATTTTTTGATTGTTGATGATTTGTCTGGAGAATTGATTTCAATGACTGATGAGATTAAGTATCGAAAACTTGAAACAGGTTCTATTGTAATTCCACCTAAATCTTTTATCTTAGCTACTACTCGTGAGCGAATTAAACTTCCTAATGATTTAGTTGCTTTTGTTGAGGGGCGAAGTTCAATTGGTAGAATGGGTTTGTTTGTTCAGAATGCCGGTTGGATTGATCCCGGTTTTGAAGGACAGATTACTCTTGAATTATTTAACGCAAATCAGGTTCCAATTAGAGTTGATGCCGGAAGAAGAATTTGTCAAGTAGTTTTTTCTAGATTGGACAAACCTGCAGATAAACCTTATTCAGGAAAATATAAAGGTCAAAAGGGTACGACTGGAAGTCGAGTTTATTTGGATGAGGAAGTTAATTCTGAATTGGATTCAGGTACCTTGTAATTTAGGTATTCTTTTAAATCTGAAAATTTCGAGAAATATATGACTAATCCGCAAGATCCAATTGGTTCTGAAGAATATCATTATAAAATTAAAGTTATTGCTGATGTAAATATTTTTGGACAACACGACGGTGGAGGTAGTGAAGGTCTTGCGAGTATGAGGAATATTTTGTATTCCAGAGTTGGAAGGGCTAATGTAAACTCTCATACTCATTCTGAACCACCTTATTGGATGATTAGGATTCGAGATGAACATGTTGAAGATCTTGAATCCTTTGTAAAGAAAGAAAGCGGACTTACTTTTGAGAAAGGTGCATTTCAATTCAAAGGAATTTCCATAAAAGATCATTCACTAATTACTTACTTATTATCTTCTGACAAACGAGTTGATGCGCTAGATGAAAGAAATTCTGAACTAATTCATAGAGTTGAAACTCTTGAATCAGATTATGATCAATTAAAGGATGATCACGGTAACTTAAAGAACGAGTATACTCGAGTTGAACGTAAATTGTCTGAAGCACGTCAGGCTGCAAATATTGAAGTACATGTTGTTCCTCAAGATGAATCTACTAAAGCACGCGCATCTGCACTCTATCAACAAGTGAGGAGTTTAGAAAAGAAACTGTCTGAATCTAAAAAGTTAAGTCGGAATGTGTTGAGACTTGCTGAACTTGATCGAGATTATTGTGAAGGTATGCTTGAAACTCAGAAATTATATTCTGCTGCGGGCGTTGATTTTGATCAAAAGGATTTAGAATATTATGCTGCGGGCGAATTGTTAAAGAATGAATTCGGATATAATTCAATTAAAAAATTAGTTAAGGATAAAAATAAAATTGATCGACGAATTGGTCCAATTGCTGAATTTACTCGCGCTGAATTTGAGAATATTATTATTAATGACGATGTTACTTTTGAAGATTTTCTTATAGAGGGATACCAATTATTTGATGAAACTTCGCCAAAATATATTTCTAGTCGGGATAGAACTCAGTTATTTGGTAGAGCTTTAGGTAATAGACTAAGAGACCATTTTGCTTCGATTCGTTCACTTAGAGAGAGTGGAGATGATCTTACTGAACTTCAAAATAAATCAATACAACTTGAAAGAGTAAGACTGGCTTATGAGGCTCATTCTGATGCTCAAGAAACAAAGAATGATCGAGAGCGAGTAGGTAAACGAGTACATAAGAGGTTGGATAAAAATGGATAAATTTGAAAAAGACCTGGAATATTTTGTATCTGGTAAAGGTAGAAATGATATTGATAATTTGGTTAATCTAAGAAATAGATTATTAGTAAATCCTGCAGATTTAAGAATAGGTTTATCTGAACTTGTTGTATTTGATAT
>JABIPN010000019.1 GCA_018698915.1 Candidatus Woesearchaeota archaeon | reverse complement strand
TAAAAAGAAATATACAGCAAAATATTGTGTCGGTTGTGAAAGATTCCTGTTAGACAAAGAAATAACCAAGGGATGTTGCGAAATTCATCCAGGAAAAAAACTAGAAACAATTTCGGAAGAGAATTATTTCTTCAAACTTTCTAAATACAAAAACAAATTAATAACTTTAATCAAAACCGATAAATACAAAATTCAACCAAAGGCCGCAAAGAATGAAATTCTATCTTTTCTGCGAGGAAAAGTTAGAGATGTTTCTTTCTCAAGAGAAAAGTCACGATTACCTTGGGGAATTCCTGTTCCGGGAGACAATAATCAAGTAATTTATGTTTGGGCAGACGCCCTGCCAAATTACATAACAGGTATCGGATACGGATCAAACTCAGCAAAGTTCAAAAAATGGTGGCCAGCTCAGTTCCACATCGTTGGAAAAGATATTTCTCGGTTCCACGCAATTTATTGGCCAGCAATGTTGCTCTCAGCAGGACTTGCTACTCCAAAAGAACTTTTGGTACATGGATTCATAAACGACGAAAAAGGTAGAAAAATGTCTAAATCAATTGGAAATGTAATTGATCCGTTTGACCAAATAAACACCTATGATTTGGATACAGTTAGATATTATTTCCTAAGAAGCATTCCATCAAACCAAGATGGAAACTACTCAGAAACTGATTTGATTGACAGACATAACGCAGAATTAGTAAACACTTTAGGAAATCTTCTTTCCCGTTCATTGAATTTAATTGAAAAATCGGGAGGAAAGGTCCCTGCTGGGAAATATGATGTAACATTGAAGAAAGAATACAATCAAGCTTTAAAAAAATTAAACGAAAGCATAGTTAATTTTGACTTCCACCACGGAGTTGCAGCAGTCTGGAAATACATATCAAAAGTAAATCAATATGTTGACAAAACAAAGCCTTGGACTCTGGATGGAAAGAAAAAAGAAAAAGTACTTTACAATCTAGCAGAAAGTTTGAGATTAATCTCAGCACTAACTTATCCAATTATCCCGAACGCATCAGAAGAAATTGCTAAACAATTAGGAATAAAGAAAGTTCCATTAATAAAATCAGACACAATTAAAGTTGGAACAAAGATAAATAAAGGTAAACACTTATTTTCTAAAATTTAATTATTCCTCAGAATCGCCATTCAAACCGGCAGCCAATGCGTTCAAGTCTTCTGATTCAAACTGCTTTTCAAAAATCTCAGCAGTATCCCATTTGCCCAAA
Source organism: Candidatus Woesearchaeota archaeon (assembly GCA_018698915.1). Lineage (GTDB taxonomy): Archaea > Nanobdellota > Nanobdellia > UBA10117 > ARS21 > JAAZWY01. Next base: position 11,844 of record JABIPN010000019.1, on the reverse strand, counting down.
TCATCTTCTTCCTTTTTTCTGTTTCTTCCTTTTAATTTGTTAGCTAAAAAATCAAGAGCTAATAATCCAGAAAGACCTGCAACACCATACATTGCCCAATCTGTTGGACTAAGTGCACTAAATGTTTCTGGTTCAATTGTCTTCTTTGTATTATCTTCAGTAGTATCAATTACATCACAAGATTCAAGATCCGGAATTGCAATTCTTATAGGATTTGAATAGTTAAATTGTTCAAATTCTTCAGGATTAAACTCTGATCCGTTTGGATTCATAATGAAATCAATAAGATCGCCTCTTTGTTTGAATAGTTCTTCTCTATCTATTGAATAAATATTCAAGTGAGAGTAGTTAGACAAATCTCCATTAAATTTAATATGTTTGCCACCAAGATAACGTTCAATCATTTTTCCATCAGGAGTAACAACTATCGGAAAACCAGTTTCCCAGTTCTCAGATTCAAAAAACATTCTATATCTAAGATCATCTTCTGTACCTTCGCAAGTAAAATCTCTGAAGATTAATGGATTCTCTCTAGGAACATAAATTTCTATTTCATTTGTTTCCGGAATTGTTTCATTGTCATTATTTGTGTTATTGTTTTCTGGTTCAGGAATAGTTTCATTAGTATTATTAGTTTCATTAGTATTATTATCTTCTGGTAATGGTTCAGGTTCTAGAATTACTGGAGGACTCCATACATCAAACTTGCTTTCTAGAGTATCAGTTACTTGAATTCTGTTACCAACAAATTTGTAATCAATATCATAAAATTGATTTACTTCACCAGCATTAACAACAGTAAAGGCATCTGCATGAAGTTGTTGTGAAGATGTTCCATCATTAGTTTGAAAGATATTTCCACGAATTTCTTCAATCAAAATAGAACCATCAGGTAAGACTTCTACTGGTTGAATACCTCCTTTGAATAGATAGGTGCCATCACTATATTCCATTTCTTCAGAGACTCCAATAAATGGTTTTTCTGAAGCAGAAGATATTTGATGTTCATCAATAAACCAAACATGTGGTTGAGGATAAAATTCTGTCTCATTTTTTCTTGAATCATGATTTCGCCCATATGTAAATCCGACAAAAACACCTTCTCTTACTTGTTCAATTCCTGCGAGATCAGAAATTTGTCCTGTTCGATATATACTATCCTCCAATCGACCATTACGATCCCAAAATGATTCATTTTGTCCTGCTAATGGAACAAGATTTGTAAAATTGTATTCTACGCCATCAATCTCAGTTACTATCTTAACAAGTTCTGAAGCATTTCCTTCAGCATCTCCACTCCAACCTACCGTTCCTTGAATTGGTTCAATAGAGTTTATTGTGATCTCAGGCATAACTCGAGGTTCGAACTCTTGATCATCATCTAAAGGCGACCCTGTAGTATATTCGCTTACATTTGTTGCATCTGGACCATAATTGAATGGAGCTACAAGATGAGATTGAGTTATAATTCTATGCTCAATTTTGTCTGTTTGAATTTTTGCAGTATAATGTCCGCCAGATAGATCGACTTCCTCAGAAATTACAAAATCGTTTCCAAGATCTCTTGAAAGAAAGGATTTATTGAAAACAACATCTCCGTTTTCATTCTCTACGATAAATTCTAAATTTTTGTTAGTTGAACTTCCATCTATTTGACCAAAGGCAGTAATTAAATTATTATCACTATCATAAGTAGTAATTAAACTTTGTAGTGAAACATCACCTAAGGAAGCAACAACTATTCTCTTTGATAATTCAACTAAATTACCAATATCATCTTCTGCACTAATATTCAAAAGATAGTCTCCTTCAGTTAGATTAGCTTTAGGTATTGTAACTGCTGCAAAACCCTCATCTCCCTCCGGACTAATTCCGGTGTAAATTGCTTGACCAGGAACTTCTGAATTATTTTGAGTTAGAATTATTTCAAGATTTTTTAAATTATCATCATGTGCTTCGAATCCGAAAAGATACCCCTCATTGTTATGTTCTTCAAAATGAATTCCACTAACCCTCGGACTTGAAAGATCTAAATCTGCAGAATTAATTCCTAAAGTTAAATTATTTTGATTAGTTGTTTTATTAATTATTGAACCTCGATGAAGTACCAATGAGTCATTGCCTTCAAAAAACCTTTGAGAGTCAGCTTCAGCTCTATTAATTGTCTTGTCTGAAATTTCCATATCCTCATCAAAACCAATATTTAAATCAAAATTAGGATACACATTAAAGCTATGATCATCATTCATCCAAGCACTAATCTCCGGTATATTCCCTTTATAACCTATAACTCTTCCATTACCTTCTGAGTCATACGCGTGATTAAACCACATCTTTCCTTCTTTTTGTTCACCAAAAACATTAGTAAACTCAATATTTAACTGATAATTATAATCTTGATCTTGACTATATTCTCGAGTTACATTTACTGGGTTCATTGACTCTTCTGAAAGAACTTTCGTGTCACCTGAAGGTAATTGAAAGGCGTCATAATATACTCTTTCGTCTACATTTAAATTAAATCCATTATTCCGGGAGTTAAAATCTCCATAAACTCTATGATTACTACCTTCAAACCACAAATCTATATCTAAATCTATATCTCCATTTAATTCATCCTTTGTTAAATACCAAGTTTGTTTTCCTGAAAAATCTCCTTCAAAATCTCCCCAAACAGTTTGATAAATTTCATCAAGAGTTACGTTTGTTCCACCATGTAATTGAATTTGATCTCCAATGCTTATTTCTTCAAGAGTTCTATTTAGAACTGTATCATTATCCTCATCATACCAAACTCTTTCAAATACTATTTTATCTGCGCTAATTTGATCAACGCCAACATATTGATCAACTCCTGTTTCTCGATCATCAATTGAATGATTACCTTGTCTAAAATAGCTATTTACTTGAATTTTAGTATCAAATTCGACTTTGTATAAATCATCTGAGACCTTTGAAAAAGATACATTACTTGTTTCTCCGATATCCCATTTAACGTTATTAGTAAGTCCATGAATACTTCTTTGAGAGTAATTATCTATATTAATACTAACCTCATAAACATCAGTAAAATCAATAGTTCCGCTACCCATAGGAATATTAATAGGAGTCATACTTACAATACTTGCTTGAGATATTGGATTCCAATCTCCTCTGGCATAAAAATCTGGTTCAATGGCTACATGTTTGCCAGCATAAAAGTCATCTTCAGAATTATCTTCAGTATGATAAATAACAACATCTTCCAAAGAAGGTGTCAAATCCTTAGCAATTCCTGCACCAACAATAGCGCTTGTTAATAGGCTCGCACCAGCTAAAACTGGCTTCAAAGCCAAAGAAAACCTTGAATTTGAACTCTTAGGTGCTGATTCAGACATTAATTCATCTTCAAGAACTCTTTGTCCTTGCTGAGCATTAGCTATGCCTACAACATCTCCTTGATACCAAGCATTAGCTTCAGCATCATGTAGTTTTTCACCTTGTTCTAATATATCATAGATATCCATGTAAAAAAGCCAATTTTTGGGTATAAAAACATGCCGAAATAACTAAATTTAAAAAAAAGGGAGAGAAAGTATTTCTACTTTCGTCTCATTTTCAATAAGCCTAAGCCTTCGTTAGTGTTTAATACTGCTCTAATTGCTACAACCAGTCCTGCTGCACCAACGAATGTAACAAAGTTTGGTAGTACTGCGGTTAAATATCCGTATACTGGACCAAATCTGCTTACTGCTTCGAGAGCGCCAGATCCAACTGACAATAGAACTAAAACACCTAACAAAAATGTAACAGAGTTATCTCTGCTAACATTTAACCATCCTACAAGAAGACCAAGTAGTAATAACACAGTCATCAAGGATACGCCGCCCAGGGATGCTGGCAATACTGTGGATAAGAGTGTAATTAAAACTCCGCCCAAGAATGCCCACTTACCGTATTCGTGTAAACGTTCCATGATGTACAAAACGCTTGCTTCTTTAAATAGATTACTCTGATTTATAACTGCGATAACCACCAGTCAAACTCTTAGCTTTATACCCTTTAGCTTGTAGAAACAGAGCAGAATACAAACTCCGACTCCCGCCACCGCAATAAGTAATTATTAATTTATTCTTTGGAAGTTCGTCATATCGATCTTCCAATTCTTTAGTAGGAATATGTAAATCATTTTCAATATGACTGTTAGATCGTTCATCATTTCTACGAACATCTAAATAAATGCCCTTGCTTTTCTTTGCATCTTCCTGAGATATTTCTAATGGTTTCATATGCGAGTACTGGGATTTGAACCCAGGTTACCACCTTGGCAAGGAGGAGTGATACCAGACTACACCATACCCGCGCTTACTTTAAAGTAATAATGGGGCCACGCAAATTTGAATTGCGGTCGCCCGCTCCCAAAGCGGGAAGGATACCAAGCTACCCCATGGCCCCATATGTTTTCTCACGAATTTCCAATTATAAAGCTTGCGCTTAGGATGTAATCACTAACTAATAGTTAATCAAATATATAAACAATTATCATTTTAGTACAGCATGGTTAGACACAATTTAAAGATGCATGAACACATCGGACTTTTACTAGTGTTTATCGGAGTTAGTTGGTTAGGCTTTGGACTGTATGATTCAATGCTTGCAGCAAATTTACTACTTGTTCCGGGAGCAGCATTAAGAAGTGGATTGGGATTGCTTAAGATTCCTTTATTTTTTGGAGTCGGTGCAGTAATTACTTACTTAGGAATTATTGAACTTAGAGAAGTGCTACCAGGGAAAAATAGATAATGGCAAAAGGATTAACACGAGAAGAAATTGAATACGGGATGAAAGAATTCGTTCAAGGTTTACTTGTCGGCATTTTAGCTGGCGTATTAATTACAAAATTACTGCTGTAATCTAGTATCTCCTTGGAAAGTTTTATAAAGGTCTTTTTAGAACGATTAGACAGCGAGCCTGTAGCTCAGTCTGGTCAGAGCGACTGGCTCTTAACCAGTAGGTCGCGGGTTCAAATCCTGTCAGGCTCGTTCTATATTCAAATGGGTAAACAAAAAGAAGCTAGACAAAATAGACTTATTAGGGAGATATATAATTTTGTATGTGTAAATCCCGGCGTTGGATCTGCTGCAATTTATGGTTATCTTGCTGCAGACTTAAAAATGAGAAATCAAGGTCTAAGTGCTAGAAAAATAGGATTCTTTATTCCTAGGTATTGTAAAAAATATATTAGAATCGAAAAACGGAGTGAAGGAAGGATGTATTTTCCTATTGAATCTCTTGATAACAAAATAGAAGATGTATAAACAATCCTTTTTTATATTAATATAATAGCACAGAAATATGTCAAATATAAATGCAATGCTATTAATTGGAACCAAATCTGGTACAGAAAGAAAGGTCTATGATGAACTTAACAAACACGATGAAATAGAATTTGTTAATGAACTATTTGGAACTTGGGATATAATTGCAAAAATTCAAACTGAAAGTGTTGAAAGAATGGATGAATTTGTGTCAGATATTATTAGAAATATTAAAGGTGTGGATTCAACAATGACTTTGATTGTTTCTCGATAATTTTAATAAGGCGAGTGGGCTAAAATTCATATGAAATCTCAATACTGGGCAGATCAAATAGCTGAAAGGTTAATAAAATCTCGCAAAAAGAAATCTTTTACTGTTGCTTCAGGAATTACTCCTTCAGGAACAATTCATTTTGGAAATTTTAGAGAAATAATTACTACTGAGATTATATCGCGAGCTCTTAAAGACGCAGGAGCTAAAGTAAGATTCATTTATTCCTGGGATGATTATGACCGATTCAGGAAAGTGCCAAAAAATATGCCAAAACAGAGTATCTTAAAAAAATATATTGGATTTCCCGTAAGCCAAGTCCCAAACGTTTTTGGAACAAAACATAAGTCTTATGCTGATTATTTAGAATCTGAATTAGAAAAAAGTGTTAAATTAGTTGGTGTAAAACCTGAATTTATTCAACAACAAAATAAATATCCTAAAAGACATTATGCTGAAGAAATTAGAACCGCTTTTCAAAATAGAGGAAAAATTGCAAGGATTCTAAATAAATACAGAAAGGAACCGCTTGCAGATGATTGGTATCCTGGAGAAGTATTTTGTAAAAAACACGGAAACGATTTCACAAAAATTATCGATTACGATGGTGAATATAAAGTAACTTACGAACATAAATCGGGATTTATTAAAACGCTAGACTTTAGAAAAGAAACAGGTCTAAAACTTAAGTGGAAAGCAGATTGGCCAATGAGGTGGGCTCATGAGCGCGTTGACTTTGAACCTGGTGGTAAAGATCATTCGACTTACGGAAGCTCTTATACTGTAGGAAAAGATATAGTAAAAATATTTGATTGGATTGCTCCGGAATATGTCATGTATGATTTCATCAATATGAAGGGTGGTCAAGGAAAAATGTCTTCATCTGCCGGGAATGCTCAATCACTAAGAGATGTTTTAAGATTCTATATTCCAGAATTAGCAAGATATACTTTTGCTGGAAGAACTCCAAAAACAGAAATATTCTATCCAATGGATGAAGGAATTTTCAAACACTACGAAGATTTCTATTATACTGAAAGAGTCGCATTTGGAAAAGAAGAAGTAAGTAAAAAGGAACAAATTCAACAAGAAAGAGTTTATCGAATGTCAGTAGTTGACAAAGTTCCAGGAACAATGCCAATTCAGCCGTCATTCAAACATTGTGTTGAGTTGATGAATATTTATCAAGGGAATATTAATCAGGCATTAAAAAATATAAATCTAAAAAGAAAAATTGATAAGAACAGATATAGTCAAGTTCTAACTTGCGCTTGGAATTGGATTAATGAATTTGCTACAGAACGCTATATTTTCAAAATCAACGAAAAAACTCCAAGAATAAAAATGACTATAAATCAAAAATCTGCAATCAAAGATCTAACAAAAATACTTTCAAAAAATCTAAATGAAAAACAACTATTCAAAGAGTTTGGAAGAATAACAAAAGAGAACGAATTAGGAGCAAAAGATTTCTTCCAGCCAATCTACAAAATATTAATCAATAAACCAGCAGGTCCAAGACTTGCACCATTTATTCTGGCAATAGGTAGAACTAAAGTTAGAAAATTATTAACTATTTAACTTCCAATTCCCAAACTGAAACTGGAACTTCAATATTCCAATTACTCAAAACTTTCGGATGAACTTCTCCAATAACTCCTACTTTTTGTCCATCTAATAAAATTTGACCTGATCTTCCTGGAATGAACATTGGATAATCCACAGATATAACTTTCAATTCTTTTCCGATTGACTGCGCATAAGCATGCAAAACTGACTTAGCATGAGTAAAATTAATCTTACTTCCGGCTTCAGCATAAGCTAGTTCCCAGGAATCTACAGTTCCAACTTGAGAACGAGTATTTAATTTTACACATTGTCCTAACTCGAAAATCTTCTGAGGATATTCAACATTAGTATTCTTGCTTAACAATTCAACTAATGACGGTGTCAACCAAGTTCGCATAACTGACCAATTACTTGAAACTGGATTAGCAATTTCAACAATTTCATCATCAGGTAGATTCATCTTCTCAAACAAATTCTTCTTATTAGTTAAAATAAAAGTCGATATTTCCTGAGCGCCAGTTCCAACCATAATTTCTCGAAGTTTGTGGTTTCTAATCGTAGAGGACTTCAATTCTCCTTGAGTAAAGAATTTTGGATAATAAGGTTCAATATTATCAAATCCATAAGCCATTAACATATCTTCAACTACATCCATTGAGTGCATTATATCTTGTCGGTAAGTAGGAAATTGAATATGAACATGACCTTTATCGTTTTTGTCAATCGAAAGAACGTTATATCTGCTTCTTTCAAGTAAGATCTTAATCTCTTTATCGCTCGGCATAAATCCAAATGTTCGTTTTATCAAATATTTGTCAACTTTGAATTCTTTAACTGCAAAAGTTGGAGTTACAATTGCATTTCCTGATCGATCAACAATATTAACCTGTTCAATTTTTCCGCCTCTATCTGCTAAACTCATTGCTAAAATATTCAAAGCAGTCTCAACATTTCTCATTTCAAGACCTGTTACTTCAATAAGTAAATTCTTACTTCTAGTTGTAACTCTTCCTGACTTCTCTGAATTAATAATTGGTGGCATCGAAACAACATCATTAACTGCATCCAAAAGAATAGGATAAACATCATGACTGTTTACTAAATTTGCAAATTCTTTTCCCTTAGGATGAATTTCTAAAACTTCACCAGGAGTCATTTTTCGTTCTCCATCTAATGGTTCAAACTTAAGTCCGTCTGGTTTAGTTGCAGTATAAAGTAGCGGTGGAACAATCTTATCTAACTCAAATATTCCAATTGCAACCTCTCGTCTCCGACGTCCAAACGTTCCGGCAATCTTCTCCTGTGCTTGAATTAATTGCTTCAAAATATCATCATCAATTTTTATATTGCGAATAACTGCTGCAGCAATATATGGTCTAACTTTTTTGACTTTCTCAGAAATATTGATTGTCATGGCTGGAGCACTCATTGAATATTTCGGAATTCCTTGGTTTTTAGAATAATGAGCTCGCAAAGCACGAGCAATTCCTTCAACATTCCAAAGATCAGGTCTATCTGTTGCTTTGATGTCAATCTTCAAATCATGACCTCTAACTCCATCAATTTCTCCTTTGACAAATTTCAAAGATTCTTCAAGTTCTTCAATAGTAAACTTTCTACCTACAAGTTCTTCTAAATCTTGCTTGTGAATATCTATTGTTGGCATTAAAGAATTACCTCCTTTCTTTTCAACCAAGATAAATCGTCACTGTATAATTCTCTAATATCTTTACTTGCAATCTTCTTCTGGAATAATCGATCTATCCCAAAAGCACCAGCTAAAACTGGCGCGCTAATTCCAAGAGTCTCAGTAATTTCAGGTCTGAATATTCCGGCACCGCCAAGTTCAACCCACTTTCCAAGCTCCGGAGACCAACCATCAATTTGAACACTCGGTTCCGTGAATGGATAATAATCTGGAAGGAATCTAACTTTAGTTGCGCCAGCAAATTCTTCAGCAAACTTCTTCAAGACTCCCATCAAATTTGCCATGTTCAAATTCTCATCAGTGACCATAAATTCTAATTGATTAAATTCAATTAAATGAGTTGCATCAAGAACATCGGGTCTAAACACACGACCAATTGTGAAATATTTTCCAGGAACTTTAAAATTTCCTGCCATTGTTCTAGCAGAAACTGAAGTTGTATGAGCACGAGGCATTAATTGTTTAGCAATATCTTTACTCCAAGTATATCCCCAACCAATTGATCCCGATTTTCCTCCATTTTCATGAGCACTTTTTACTGCTTCAACGAGCTTATTTTCAGGTAGTTTTCCTGATTTGGGATTCTTCAAAAAATAAGTATCGGTCCAAGTTCTAGCAGGATGATTCTGTGGTTGATAGAGTGCATCAAAATTCCAAAATTGTGTTTCAACTAAAGGACCGTCCATTTCCTCGAACCCTAATTCAACCATCTTCAATCGAACATCATCTAAAAATTGTAAATATAATTGTTTCTTTCCCATATCTGCAATTGGAACTGGTGCTTCAACATCAAAACGCCTGAATTTCTTACCTTTCCATTTGCCAGATTTCAACATTGCAGGAGTTAATTTCTCAAGTCGTTCACCTTTTGGTAAAACTTTCAAAACTTCTTGTCCACGAGCATTACCTCTCAAATTAATACTAACTCTGGAAACTGTTGCGATCATTTTCTTACGCTTGGAAAGAGTAATATATGCATGTTGAGAATCTCCCAATTTATCCAAATCCAATTCACCATTTCCTATTTGTTTCAAAAGATTAGATTCTTCAGTAGATTTAACTTTGCGTCCTTCTGAAGTGATTTTCAAGCCGCCATTATCTATACTAATCCATCCTGCTTTACGACAATAACCCATCGCAAACCTCAATTCATCATTACCAAGCCTCTTTTCTGCTTCATCCAAAGTTAAATCTTCTTTTCTAAGCATTTCAAGTAACCTCAACTCCGGAAGACCGACTTCAAGAGCCGTTTTTCCATTTCGATCTATTGCTACTACTTGTTTTTCACTTCGAATAATATCTGCCAATTTCTTGTTTTCAAGATACATAGCACTACGGTAAAACGCTGATTGAGATAAATCGCTATGGGAATCAACAAAATCTTTCTTGGCCAAACTCTTTAAAATTGTGATTTCAGAATCCTGTAGCATTTCAGCAAGTTTACTCAAATTAGTCATATCAATACAACCGCCTTAAGATTTAAATAATTATGTCTGGAGAAAGCGTTCTTTAGAATTAGAAGAGACAACCACTTCGCATAACATCTAATGAAGTTGAGTCAATAAAAAGATATCTTTTTATTCATCAAGAAAAATAAATCAGTATGGCATTAGAATCTATGCTCATGACAATTATAACTCCTCCAATATTGTATTTAACATTAGCATGGAGTATAATCTGGAAAGGATTTGGATTGTGGCATTCAGCAAAAAACTCTCAAAAACCTTGGTTCATTGCGTTATTAATAATTAATTCTCTGGGTCTACTGCCAATAATATATCTTTTCGCATTCAGGAAAAACCGAAAGAAATTGACAATTCTTGGTAAGAAAAAATAATTATTTCTTCATATGAACGTCCATTTGAGGAAATGGAATCTCAATTTTCTCTTTATCAAAACGAACCTTCAAAGCTTTAATAAATTCATGAACAACTCGGCTTCGGCTCTCTCTATTCTTAACTCTCAAACTAACTGTAAAGGTTATTGCGCTATCTGCAAATTCTCTAAATCTCAAACTTGGTTCATACTCTTTAATTGTTCCATCAACTGATTTTTGAACCTTTTTTGCCACAGCCAACGCAACTTTCTCTACCTTCTTCAAATCAGAATCATATGAAACTCCACAAGAAACCAAAGTAGTCATTTCAGTTTTAGGAGCATTATAATTTCTAAAAACGGACTCCGCAATTTTGGAATTTGGTAAAATTAAATAATTGTGATCCCATGTTCTTAATCTTGTTGTACGCCATCCAATATCTACAACATATCCTGCAGTATTATCATCCAACTCAACATAATCTCCAAGCTTCATTGGTCTATCTGCAGTAATATAAATCGCTGATAAGAAATTAGAAAGAGTATCTTTCAAAGCCATTGCAATAGCAATACCTGCAATTCCCAATCCTGCTAACAGTGGTGTAATTTCAATACCAAACTGTTTTAGAATGATAGATAACGCAATAACATATACTGAGAAATTAATCAGCTTCCGAGAAAAATTGAATAGTGTATCATCAACTTTTCGACGTAACTTAGATTTTAGTTCATAAGTATATACTTCAAAAAGGGATTTTATGATTCTTGAAACAAGAAACGTTATTGCTATAATCCATAGAATTGAAAAAATCTGAAGCACCGTAATACTTCCAACAGTAAAATCAGGTTGAGAATATTTGACTGCAAAGAAGAAGCCAAAAGTAATTATCAAAACTTGAATTGGTGCACGAATATTTCCAAGTATTATCTCATCAACTTGAGTTTTAGTATTTGCCGCAAAATTACCAACAACTTTCAACCCTCTCCTCACAAGAATGGCGAGAATAATTGAAAAAATAATTATACCTATTGAAACAGAGTTAGGATCAAACTGACTCAAATATTCAATCATACTAGTTCATAAGCATTCCAATTTAAGAGTTCTTTCATTTTAGAAGTGAGTGGTCCGGGCAAGATTTGAACTTGCGACCTCACGATTATCAGTCGTGCGCGCTAACCAGGCT
>JABIPN010000018.1 GCA_018698915.1 Candidatus Woesearchaeota archaeon | reverse complement strand
TATCTCAGATAATAAAGAATTAACTTCTCATAGACTGGCAGTCTGTTCAACAGTAAAGCAAGTTCTGAACAACGGATTAAGTTTGCTTGGAATTGAAGCTGTTTCAGAAATGTAGTGGGCGAAGCAGGATTTGAACCTGCGACCTCTGGTATACTCAGACTACTCTAATCGAGCAGCGTCTTATAAGACCAGCGCTCTAACCAGGCTAAGCTATACGCCCAATTCTATTTCGTAAAATGTGTTTAAAAACTTAACTCTTACAAAATTGAACTAGTTCCAATTAAAATCTTTACAAATAATATTGGGATTGTAATAATTATTCCAACAAGAATAATATGAAAAACTGATCGTAACATTGAAAAATTTTCTAGTTCAGAAATCATAGATATAAATAAATATATTGACCATAAAATTAATGCCCATTTTATTATTGTAGTTAAACCTATAATTCCGAGTAATTCGGAATTCATACTAAAAAATAAAGGAATAAATAGAATTAATGAAGCTATAGTTGGAACTCCCGACCAAACCATTGCCAACCTGAATTTTTCAGAAGTTGATTTTCCACCCATCCATTTCCCAGTCATACTGAATAAATAACTTAAAATAAATAATACTCCAATTCCTACGAGTGCCGCAACAAAAGAGGATCCAATAAAACTGCTCCCTCCAACAATATCATCTTTAGATTCAAACAATAAAGATAATAAAGCTATTCCTAAAAGTCCGGCCATTGGAAGAACCATATATTTGGGATTATATTTTAAAACAGACTTAATCGTAGTCTTAGGATTATACCAAACATCAACCCAAGGATTAATTTTTAATCTACTCATAAATAAGAATTGCAAAGGTTAGTTTTAAACTTTATCATATATTTTGAACAATACTAACATCAGTTCCATATATAATCTTATTGCAAGTAAAGCAAGTAAGAAGTAAAGTAGTGTAGATAATGTAAGCATGCCTCCAAACAAAGAGATTATTAACAAAACTGACCAACAGATTAAGGTTAGTATCCATATTACGGTCGCAACTTTTGGGAAAATAAACCTGTCAAAACTAAATAAATCTCGCCAAGAAAGCTGACTTCCTTTTTTTACCATAATTAAATTTGTATTCACTCTTATTAAATATTACTAAAATTTTGAAATGTCTCTCGAAACATTTAAAAAGTAAAAATTGGAGCAAACCTTACGCCCCTTTGGTGTAGTTCGGTCAATCATACCAGGCTTTCAACCTGGCGACTCGGGTTCAAATCCCGGAAGGGGCGCTATTATTATAATAAATCTTTAGTTTTTGTAAGTCTCATCCGCCTCTTCGAAGAGCTGCTTTAAATTTCTCAACCTTTAAGGCTAGTAGCTTTCTTTCTTCCTTTTTTATCGCTGGTATCAACCCGGGGCACCGTTCATTGTTAGCTATTACAGTATATGTTCTAATTAGTTTTCTTTTCTCGGGGTCGGTGGACACAGACTTGATTTCTTTCTTAAAATCATAAACATATTTCAAACAAGGAGATATAACCATAAAACTACTACCACTTAGTAAGATAAATACTTTTTCCTAATAAAACAGACATTTAATCAACTTTATAACTTTTTTCGCGTATACAAAACTGCAATGGGATTACGACCAGGTACTTATGACTCAAGACAGCTTAATAAAAAACAACATAAATTATTATCTGAAGCAAGACGAAGTTTTAGAAATATTGCACTAACTGATTTTGGATATATAAATTCAAATGGAAAGGGTGGACGTGCTCAATTATATACTAAAAAACGAATTGGTTGGTTCAAAACTGAATCAGAATTTGTAGGTGATCTAATTTTCTCAGAATCTAAAGATGATCTTGTAATTGCTTGTGCATTTTATACGACTGAAAAAAGACCTTTTGTTTCAAGACGTCTACATGGTGCAATAAGAGATTTGAGAGCTACAGTGGAATACAAAGGACTTGATGAAAAACTAGGTAAAAAAATAATTGTTGGTTCAGAAACAATTGAAAAAAACTAATTGTCTAATTCAGATTTGATAACTTTGATAACTTCTTTCTTAACAGATTCATCTAACATTGCATATTTTAAATT
>JABIPN010000017.1 GCA_018698915.1 Candidatus Woesearchaeota archaeon | reverse complement strand
TGTAAGGCTCTTCAGCGATGGGTGGCTTGGGCATTTGAAAATATTGATTGGAAACTTGTAAAGAAACAAAAAAAGCGTTCTGGATTTTTTTCAATATTTAACGAATGAATGCACCCAGAGGGATTTGAACCCGCGGCCCCCTGCTTACAAGGCAGGTGCTCTACCAGACTGAGCTATGGATGCATGAGATTTGGTTTTATTTTTGCTTTTTAAGAGTTTCGCAACTCAATGGCGAGAGGGGGATTTGAACCCCCGACTTTCCGCTCATGAAACGGACGCTCTGCCATACTGAGCTACCTCGCCAATTTATCTCCCTCATTTGAGTTTATAAACATAACGCTTCAAGTAGGATAGTCTTATATAATTATTTCAATTAGTACTGGAATGGTAAAACAGATTAAATTAAATTATGCTCTTGGAGATTTGGAACCGTATATTGATAAAGAAACAATGAATGTTCATTACAATAAACATCATGCTGCTTATACTAATAAGACTACTGTGATTTTGGATGCGTTAAAAATCCGAAGTAATAATCCAAAAGTTGTATTCAAGCGTGCATCTAAAAATGCTGGTTTGAGAAATAATGGTGGCGGATGGTGGAATCATAATTTCTTTTTTGAAGCCTTGAATAAACCGAGTTCAAATAAAATCTCTTCTGAATTTAAAGCAATTATTTCAGAAAACTTTGGATCGTATGATAAGTTTGTTGAGGAATTTTCAAACGCAGCTGCAACTCAATTTGGTTCTGGTTGGGCTTGGCTTGGAAAGAAAAAAGATGGTTCTTTAGAAATATATTCTACTTCAAATCAAGATAATTGTTTTATGGATGTAAATAAAATTTCATCAATTCCTATTTTATGTTTGGATGTTTGGGAACATGCTTATTATTTGCAGTATCAAAATCGACGACCTGAATATGTTAAGAATTTTTACAACGTAATTGATTGGTCTGTTGTTGAGGATAGGTACAATGCATAAGAAATGTTTTATTTGTGGTTGTGGAGATCACAAGGTGATTGGTTGTTTAAAACACAAATCTAAGCTGTGTGGTTGCTTTAAGAAGTCAAAGAAATAGTTTTTTATATTTGAAATTGTGGTCAAAATTATGGAAAAAATTTCGTTGGACGAGTGCGAGCTAGAAATTATTGACTTTAATCCTTTGGAGGACAGATTACATGATGATTTGATGGATTCTGAAGCTGGATTGTACTTTGCCCATCCAACGTATGTTGGTTCTGATATTACTTGGGAATTTGAGCCACTGATCCCAAAGATCTATACGAATAACGTAAATGTCCCTACTATTGATGAATTTAACTTTAGATTGTGGCTGGATAACAAGCCTGAGAATTATCGGATAGGTATTTTGTCAAGACACGGTAATGATGTTTACTTATTTATGAGTATGCTTCTTGAAGAGAATCTTGAAGTTTATACTTCTGCAGAACACATAAATGAATTCATTAAGTTGAGCCGTCAACTAGCCTCTGTCTAAATAAAGCTTATATATTTCCGATACTATTTTTAATATGGCACATAACCTTAGAAAATTAGTTATTCAAATTGAGGAAGATTTTGATAAATATAGAAGCTTGGCTGATGTAAGTCGGAAATTGACATTCAAAGGTCAACTTTCTGGAAAGATTCAAGAAGCAAGGAGATTGCTTGCAGATATTCAAACTCGTGGAGGAGGAATCCCTGAGAAGTTTGATGATATGATTTCTACAACTGAAATTACAAACATAAAAACAAAATTGAATTCTATTGAAAATAGTTTGGCAAAGGACAAGGTTGTAAAGCAATAATTACTGTCCTAAATTATATGCGGTGAAATCAATACTTTCTTTATTTAGCGCATTCCATAGATCTTTTTCTTTGTGTAGAACATTTATTTGATCATATTGTTCTAAAACATTAATATCTTTGAATATTTCTAGATCGAGAGGTTTGCTGGTGAACAGAACACTGTAACCTTCAGTTGTAAAGTATTTTTTTGTTAGTTTATTTTCTGAATCAGTGGATATTTCAGTTTCTATATTTCTTAGAAAATTGATTATACATGGGAATTCTTTTTCGATTACTAATTCTAAACCTTCAACTGTTTTTACTTTTACCATATTTTGGCTTTGATTTTAGCTTTAAAAACTTAACTGAATGGACGGGCCGAGATTCGAACTCGGGGCCTCTCCGCTGCCAGCGAAGCGCTCTGACCGGACTGAGCTAACCGCCCTTGATTTTGAGTTTTAGTTTTGCTTTAAGAATGTTTTGATAAAATGGCCCGACCAAGATTCGAACTTGGGATCTTCCCCACGTCAAGGGGACGTCATAACCAGGCTAGACCATCGGACCTTATTCTAGAAGTTGAATTTCTAAGTTAATATCACTTGGAATTGGTACTCTAAGAACTAAATGTAATGCTCTTTCATCAGCTGCAAGATCGATCATTCTTTTGTGAATTCTCATTTCGTAGTTTTCCCAAGAAGCTTTACCTTCTCCTTGTGGAGATTTTCTTACAGGTACTTTAAGAGTTTTAGTAGGAATCATAATTGGGCCTGCGAACTTTGTTTTTGTTTTTGTTGCAATATCTTTGATTTGAGTGATAACTTCGTTTAGTTGATTCAAATCAGTTCCGTACAGTTTTATTCTCGCTGTTGGCATTGTAGATTGGGTTGAGTGTCGTGTTTTAAAAGAGTTTTGGTTGACTTAGATGACTTTCTCAACTTCTCTAAAAATAGCCTTTATTGAGGGTTCTGCGTTGAGTTTATGGACGATCTGAGCACCATAATGTTTTAGGAGGGGTTCAGTCTCCTTTTTGTACACTTCAAAACGATGATTAATCACTGTTATAGTGTCATCTTTACGCCCCTGACCTCGATTCATGAGACGTTCTTTGAAAACTGAATTTCTACCCGTAAATGCGATGACTTTGATGACTTCTATCTTGTTTTTGATTAGTTTTGCTTGAGTTATATTTCTTGGGAATCCATCTAGGACTAGAATTTTTTTGTTGGATTTAATATAATTAAGAGTTATTTGGACTGCTAGTTTTGGTGGGATAAAATTGCCTTTGTTAATCAACGCAAATACTTTCTTTCCTAAAGTTGTGTTTTTGTTTAATTTTCTTAGAATATCTCCGGTCGAAATATGTCTATATCCGAACTTCTTGGCAATCAATTTTGCCTGAGTTCCTTTACCTGCGCCGGGAGGTCCAACAACTAGAATTGCTTTTTGCATATAGATAGAACAATCAGGTAGTATAAAAAAATTTAGAAAAAGTATGAGAGGACCCGAAGGCCCTCATTAACCTTATTTCTTTACAACGTCAATACAGATTCCTGCAGCAACAGTTCTACCCATGTCTCGGATAGCAACTTTTGCTAATTGTGGGAAATCTGAGTTCTTTTCAATACAAGTTGGTCTTGTTGGAACACAAACAATTTCCGCAACGTCTCCGTTTCGAAGTAAGTCTGGGTTTTCTTCAAGAGTTTCTCCTGTTTTAGGATTGATTTTCTTCAAAATCTTTGTAACTCTACAAGATACTTGTGCTGTATTAATGTGGAATACTGGTGTATATCCAATTGTTAATACAGATGGGTGGTTCAGTACAACAATCTTCGCAGTAAACTCTTTAGCTACTGTTGGGGGATTGTCTGCTGTTCCAAGAACATCTCCACGTTTTAAATCCTCTTTTCCAATTCCTCGGATAGAGATTCCAACATTGTCTCCTGGACCTGCAACCTTCATTTGTTCGTGGTGTGCTTCGATTGTCTTCAGTTCTCCTTCTTTTCCAGAAGGCATTCCAATAAGTTTTTGTCCAATCTTCATTTCTCCAGTTTCAATTCTTCCGACTGGAACCGATCCAATACCTTTGATGCTATAAACATCTTGTACTGGCATTCTTAATGCAAGACCTGTTGGTTTTTCTGGAGGATTCAATTCATCAAGAGCTGATAACAAGGTTGATCCCTTGTACCAAGACATTTCACTTGAATTGTCTTTGATGTTGTCTCCTTTAAGCGCTGCAATTGGGATAAATTTAACATCATCTGCTTTCCAACCATAAGTTGTGATAAGCTTTCTGACATCTGACTCTGTTGCGTCAAATTTATCTTGTGCGTAGCTAACCATATCCATCTTGTTTACTGCAACAATTAATTGCCCCACTCCAAGAGTTTTTGCAAGGAACGCATGTTCCTTTGTTTGCTCTTGAACAGAGTTTGTTGCTGCAACTACTAAGACAGCTGCGTCAGCTTGGGATGTACCTGTGATCATATTCTTAATAAAGTCCTTGTGACCTGGTGCATCAATAATTGTAAAATTATATTTGTTGGTCTCAAACTTCTTATAAGTTAAATCAATAGTTACTCCACGTTCACGCTCTTCTTTTATTGTGTCCATAACGTAAGCAAACTCGAAACCAGCTTTTCCTTTTTCAGCTGCTTCTTGCTTAAATTTGGCCAATGTTTGTTCGTCTACAGCCCCTGCTTCAAACAGGAGTCGTCCAACTGTTGTGGATTTACCGTGGTCTACGTGACCAATTACTACTAAATTAATGTGTGGTTTGTCTGCCATTTTATTTTCTTATCGACTTAGAAGTCGTAATTTGAGTTGATTGATGATGTTTAAAAAGATTGCGGTGTGGGTTGGTTTGTTAAATCTTAAACCTTTTTAATGTGAATTTCTTAATTATTTTATGTTAATTGGTGAAACAAAATCAGGTTTGAAATTCACGTTGAGGAAATTTAAGAAATCTGATGTATCTGATTTAGCTAAATCGATAAATAATAAGAAAATTATTCAAAATCTTGCAAATGTACCTTATCCTTACACAAAAAAGGATGCTGTTTGGTGGATTAATCAAAATATTTATGGCGGAAATAAAGATAAGCTTAATCTTGTTATTGATTTGGAAGGTAGACTTGCTGGATCGATTGGGATAACTTCATTAGTTCCGGGACATAAAGGACATTTAGGTTATTGGCTTGCTGAAGAACATTGGGAAAAAGGAATAATGACGGAAGTGACTCGTGTTTTTACAGATTATTGTTTCAAAGAGTTCAATCTTATTCGAATTTATGGAAGTGTCTATGATTGGAATCTTGCTTCTGCGCGAGTTATTGAAAAAAATGGTTTTGTTAAAGAAGGTATTTTGAGAAATAATGTTAAGAACTTATTTGGTAAACTTGGTGATGAATGGGTTTATGGAAAAGTTAAATAATTATTCCGCAATCGCAGCAAATTCCAGAACTGGATTGTAATTCCATTCTAGTCTGTTCTGTGTTTTTGTATTTTCAATAGTTAATTCATCCATTCTTTGTGATAATTTTTCCAGGGAAACATATTTTCCTTGCATTCTGTTTTTTACGTTAAATCTTTCCACTAAATCTCCAATATCCTCTACTCGAGAATCAATAAGTGAATATATTTCTCCGCTTCGTTTAGTTGCTCGCGTTATTGAAGTATTAAATAATTCTTTTAGAATTTTTGAATAGCCTATTGTTTCTCTGGAAATTACTTTTACATCAAATGCTCTGTTTTCTCTACTGATTGTAGTTCTTGCAGTTTCTTGCAAATCATCGGAGTCTAATCCTAACATGTCTAGTGCTGTTTCTTTTACTAACTTATCAAAAGGTTTTATTATTTCTTTTGAAAGATGATCATCAATTCTTTTTGCTTTGAATCTATCTAAAATTGTTCCTTTGTTTAGATTTGAATAATTAGATGTTTCTGTGTAAAAAGTTGTTACTTCTGGTGATTCTTCGGAGATTCCTGCCTCAGTAAGAATTTCTCCTTCATTATCAAAGTATATTTTTTGTTCAAGAGTTGGATTTGTTGAATCACCCACTAACTCATAAAAACTCTTTACTAATAACTCTACATTTATTATTTTAGTTCCAGATTGTTGTTCGTGCTGAATATAATTTGAAAGCTCACTGAATACTGTTTTGTATGAAACACTTGAAGTTGGTTTTGATTCTACTCTTCCTGAGATATCTCCAAATTTGAAAGGAGTTCTTATCATCTCTTCTGGACGGTTTTCTTTAGAATATCCAGTTAATTCTTTTAGTGAATTTGTAACCGTGCTATGTATTGATCTTGCAAATCCTCTTTGTTGTTCGGCTTGTTTTAGTGTTGCTAATCCTCTTTCTGAGATTTCTACAAGAGTTTCTGGTACTCTGAGTGCAATTTGACTTATTACGTCCATAGATTATTATGCTGAACAAAACTTAAAAATTAATCAGTTGTTACTTCTGGTAATTCTGCTTTCATTCCTTTTCTTTGTCTGATCTTTGCAACAACTCCATTTTGTAATTCTCTTGGAAGTTGTTCAAAATTTTGATCTACAAGGAACCATGCTCCTCTTCCGCCTGTGCTAGATCTTAAAGCTGCAGTGAATCCGAAAGATTCTGCAACTGGAACTTTTGCCGTGATTGTTAAGACTCCATCTCCTTGTTCAGTATCTATAAGTTGACCTCGATTACTTTGAACTAATTTTGAAACTGCTCCCAAATATTCAATTGGTGCATCAATTCTCATAGTTTGAATTGGTTCATAAACTATTGTTCCTGCTGTTAGCATTGCATTGTAAATTGCATTTCTCATAGATGGGATAATTTGTGCTGGTCCTCTGTGGATTGAGTCTTCGTGAAGTTTTGCATCTTTTAAGGTTACAATCATCTTTCCACAAGGTTCTTTTCCATAAGGTCCGCCATTCATAGCTTCTCTAAATGCTTCAAGAACTAATTCTATAATTTCGTTAATATAAACAATACCTCTGGTTCCATCAATGAACATGTTTCCATTGTAAATCTGTTTAACTTTCTTTGCCAAATTTCGATCCATTCCATAAGTTGTTAATGATTCTACAACTTCTTTCAGATTTTTCTTTCTTACTTTTGTTTCTGGAATTTCCCCTTCAGTGATTGCGTCAAACATTTTATCAGTCATCGGCGTTACTGTTACAAATAAGTGATTGTGTTTGTTTGGAGATTTACCAACCAATACTGGTGATTCTTTTTGGACGGATTCTCTGTATACAACAATTGGATCTGAAGTTACAATATCAATTCCTTTTTCTCGAGTGATTAAGTGCTCTTTAATTTCTAAATGTAATTCTCCAAGACCGGCCATAATATTTTCTCCAGTCTCTTGATTAATTGTTACTTTCAGTGTTGGGTCTTCTTTTGAAAGTTGTCTTAGAACTTCAATTAACTTTGGAAGATCTTTAGGATTCTTAGCTTCAATAGCTTTGGAAACTACTGGTTCGAATAAGTGCGATATTGCTTCGAAACCTTCAATATCTGCAGTAGTTACAGTCTCTCCCGCTTGTGCTGCTCTAAGTCCGACAATTCCTGCAATATTTCCTGCAGGTACTGCATCTACAACTAATTTTGAACCACCTTTTGCCAAAACAATTTGTTGAGTTCTTGCTGAGGAACCAGCATTTATTAATTTTACTTCTGATCCTTTTCTTAGCGTTCCTGAGAAAACTCTACCATAAGCAATTTCTCCTGCTTGGGGATCTACAATAACTTTTGTTACTACAAAAACTAATGGACCTTCTGGATTTCCATTCATTAATGATTTTCCTGCTTCAGATTCAAGATCTCCGTGCCATAATTTTGGAATTCTATATTTTTGAGCTTGAAGTGGTGTTGGTAAATGATCTACAACCATGTTTAGAACTGGCTCATGTAATGGTGCAGCTTTTACTAATCCTTTCATATCATCTTTTTCGTAGAATTCATAAATATCTTTGAATCCTACTCCTTTCTCTTTCATGTAGTCTACTGAAAGTGCCCAGTTTTGGTAAGCTGAACCGAAAGCTACTGATCCTTTTTGAACAGATACTTGCCATTTTTCTTTAAACTCTTCTGGTGAATATGACTTAATCATCTTGTTTACGTTTGCAATAATTTTTACAAATCTTTCTTGCATTTGTTCAGGAGTTAATTGTAATTCCTTGATTAGTCTGTCAACTTTGTTGATGAATAGAACTGGTTTTACTCTTTCTTTTAGAGCTTGTCTTAGAACTGTTTCAGTTTGAGGCATACAACCTTCAACTGCACAAGCAAGAACAACTACTCCATCAACTGCTCGCATTGCTCTAGTAACTTCTCCACCAAAGTCTACGTGACCTGGTGTATCAATAAGGTTGATTAGATGTGGTCTTCCTTTTACTTCGTGGACCATAGAAACATTAGCAGAATAAATTGTGATTCCTCGGTCAGCTTCTTCTTCATCGAAGTCAAGAGCTCTTTGCTTTCCTGCCAGCTCTTGGGAAATCATGCCTGCTCCTGCAAGTAGATTATCTGAGAAAGTTGTCTTTCCATGGTCAATGTGCGCTGCGATACCAATGTTTCTGATATCGTCAGGTCTCTTCATTCCGTCAAGAACTTGAGTAGTCATATCTGCTGCCATGGTTTTTTGTAGAGTGATAGTTTTATATAGTTTTTGACATGGTGCGGAGAATTATCTCTTAAGTTCACTAATTAACTTTGCAACTTTCTTTCCGTCTGCTTTGCCTGCAACTACAGACATTATTTTTCCTATGAGTGCTCCGTGCGGAAGCTCTTTATCATAGTTTTCTTTGACAATCTTTCTCAGCTCAACATCTGAAATTGGTTTATAGTTTTTGACTATATCATCAAAATCTTCTCCAGTCATAAATCGTTCCATAACTTTTGAAATTGATTCTTTTGTGATCTCAGCATGATCTAATAACTTGAAAAGTCTTGAGTAAAATTCTTCAGGAAACCTCCCAGATTCAAGTTTGAGTTTCCTTTTGATTTCTTTTTCGGTTGATAATAATGTTGTTGCAACTAATGTCGGATTTAATTTTTGTTTAATCATGGCTCGATCGAAGACTTCATTCTTTCTTGAGTCTGCCATTCGTTCAGCCAGCTCAGTATTAAGTCCTAATTTTTTGTATCTTTTAATTCGTCCAGGTATTAATTCAGGGAGCTTCATTTCCTTGACTCTATCCATATCAACTTTAATTATTGGATGATCTGTTTCAGGATACATTCTTGCTGATCCAGGCATAGGTCTTAGAAATTTTGAAGTTAGATCTTCTTTTACATTTCGCACATGGCTTTCTGTTTTTCTGGCCATATCAATCTCTGCTTTCTGTCTTTTAGCTTCAATTTCAGAAATCTTTGGTATTTGTTGTAAATCTTGTACTCCTTTTAGTTCAACTCTGGCATGCCCTTTTATTGAAATATTTACATCTTGACGAATTGTTCCCAATCCTCGAATAACTTTTCCTGTTGAACGTAGTATTGTTCCTAACTTTTTTGCAACTTCCTGTACTTGCTCTGCAGTTTTCATATCCGGTCCTGTTGCAATCTCAATTAACGGGATTCCTAATCTGTCAAGCCTATAAGTTACGGTGTCTTTGGTTTCAGAAGTCCTTCTTGCTGAATCTTCTTCAAGTACTACTGTGTCAATTGAAACTCTTCCATTTGAAGTTTCAATATATCCATCAATACCAACCAAACAAGTTCTTTGAAATCCTGAGGTGTTTGAACCGTCAACTACTGTTTTTCGCATTACTTTAATATATGGAATAATTCTACAGTTTAGCATTTTACAAACTAATAAGACTGTATCTAATGCTTCTGTATTGATTAATTCTGGTGGCTCTTCATCAAGTTCAACTAAAGATGTATTGTTATTATGAACTTCATAAAAATAAGTTAGCCCTTTTTCTGCAGCATGTGCTGCAGCAATATCTATAACTCCCATTTCTCCTGCCAGCGCTCGAAGTCTTCGTTTAACTATAAAGTCAGGATTAGTTGAAACAAGTCTGGATTGGCAACGTGAAAAAAGCTTTCCAGTATTTAGCTGTTGGTGTATTTCTATTCCTGATTTTAGTCCTAAATTTTTCATTAGTATAAGAATCCATTTGGAATGGATTTTTCAGATAACTCGCCACGAAGATTTGTTGTCATCATTTCACGAATTTCATCTTTCTTCTTGCTTTGTCCAAGAACCCATGATAATTTTACTATCGCAGTTTCTGGAAGCATGTCTCCAAGATAAATTACTCCTCTTTCGAATAAATCTCTCCCTGTTGAATACACATAAGGATCTACTTTTCCATAAATTGCCTGAGAAGTCATTCCTACAAACATTTTCTTTGTTGCTGATTCAATTGATTTCATCCAATCACTTAATGCAACATGTCCTAAACCTGTTCCTTCAATTATTACTCCTCTATAACCTTCTTTTACATAAAAGTCTAAAACTTTTGAAGATAGTCCTGGATGATATTTTATTAGTGCAACTTTCTTTTCAAAATTTGAATTTATATTTACTTTTCCAGCATGTCTTAGTTTATGCCCCCTTAGTTTTTCGAATCTACCGTCTTTGAATATTTTTGTAAATGGCATTGAATTAATTGGTCTGAACGTATTTCTTGCTGTTTTGTGCATCTTCTTTGTTTTTGTTCCAGGATTTGCAATGCAATAATCATCCGAAGAAGTTCCATGCATCACAATTGCAACTTCAGCAATATCTGAATTAACATAATGGGCACTACAGATTAGATTCATTGCTCCGTCAAAACTTCCTCTGTCTGAGGATCTCTGTCCACCTACAACTGCTACTGGTTTTCCTAAATCTTCTAGCGCAAATGTCAATGCTGCTGAAGTATAATGTAGTGTATCAGTTCCATGAGTAACTATCGCTCCTCGAACATTTTCTTTGTTTAATTCTTTTCCAACAGCTCCTGCAATTTTTGCCCAGTCATCAATATTTAGTTCCTCACTAAACTTTGATATTGGCGATATGACTGTAAAGTTTGCAATCTTTCTTAGTTCAGGAATTTGTGATAATAATTCTGCAGGTTTTGTTATTGGATGAACTGCACCCGTTCTATAATCTACTCTTGAAGTTATTGTCCCGCCTGTAGAAATTAAAGATATGTTTGGAAGACTGCTATCAGATTTTATATTTAATTCAGAAAGTTTCTTCTTTGGCATTTTTCCTGTAACTACTATTTTTGAGTTAGCTTTAGGTATTCCTACATTATATCCATTATGTAATTTTAGCAAATATATCTTCTCGTCTGGAGAATCAATAAGTGTTCCTTCATATTCATAACTTGCATGTTTTATTCTAACTTTGTCACCCATAGAACCCATATTAAATGACTATAGTAATCCTATATAAAAATATTGAAAAAAAGGTAAATGGTACCCCGAAGGGTACCGGGCTAAGACGTCGTAAGACAACCTCGGAGGTGCGCCTTAACTATTATATTGTCTCCAAACCAAGCTCGTGGTTCATTTCTATTGCTTGCGGAGATGGTACTGCGCTTGCTTTTCCAAGAACGAATGGAGATTTTACTCCAGTTATGATTGTCATAACTCGAATCTTTCCTCTCATCTCATCGTCGATTCTTGCTCCCCAGATAATATTTGCATCTGCGTCAAGACCGCCAGTTATAAGTTCACCAATTCTTTCGGCTTCATCAAGAGTCATATCTGGTCCACCAGTAATGTGAATTAGTGCTCCAGAAGCTCCATTATATGATACTTCTAATAATGGGTTTGAAAGTGCTCGCTTGGTTGCTTCATCTACTCTTTTGTCACCGTCTGCTTCACCAATTCCAGTAACTGAAACTCCGCCTGCGGACATTATTGCTCTTACGTCTGCGTAGTCCAAATTAATCAAGGATGGTACTGAAATAATCTCTACAATACTCTTAATCATTGTTGAAATTAATTCATTTGCTACAGCGAAAGCTTGACGAATAGGTAAATTTCCTGCGATAGAAGATAATCTATTGTTATCAATTACAATTACTGTATTAGAAACTTCTCTCAATTGTTTAAGTGCGAATTCAGCTTTGTCAATTCTTGCTTTTTCAATATTGAAAGGCATTGTGACAACACCAATGACAATTGCGCCATTTTCTTTTGCAACTTGTGCTGCAACTGGAGCTACTCCGCTTCCAGTTCCTCCACCTAATCCGGCGCAAACAAAAACCATGTCTGAGCCTTGAACTGCTGATTTTAATTCATGAATCTGCTCTCGAGCCGACTGTGCACCAACGTCAGGATTACCTCCTGCCCCTAGTCCACGAGTTGTATCTCTACCAATAAGTATTTTCTTATCAGCTTCTCTGTGATCAAGATGTAGCTTGTCAGTGTTTACAGAAATAATTTCAGCACCTTTGATGCCTTTTCGATATAACCAATCAGCCATATTGTTTCCTGCTCCACCGCAGCCTAGTACTTTTATATTTGCTTGTCCGATATTCATGTCATCTGTTTGTGAACTTGCCAACTCGTTGGCTGAGTCCAGTGCGTTTTGTACAAGGAAATCCATTTTCTTTTTTTCTCCGAGGTCAATTGACAATAAAATGTCTTTGACTTGTTTCAACAATGGAACAATTGTTTAAAAAGGGTTTATATGGTGGAGTATACAGGTCGGCCCTTTTTTAGTTTTGAAAACAGTGTACTAAGTTCGATTTTTTGAATTGTATGTTTCAAAATATAGTTTTCACTATACAATTAATTACTTAAAATGCTTTATGGTCTTCCCGAACCGCTTGATAAATTTGTCTCTTGTTTTTTGTGAACGCTTTCTTGCTTGCTGTATTGTCTTTTGAATTTTTGGATTATTACTTAGCGGTATTAATTTGGATGCTTTGTTGCTTGCTTTCCATTTTTCATAGTAAACTAAGTCTGTTGCCTGAACTGTTGGAATTTTCTTTGGAGTCTCATCAGCTTTTCCTAATGCAATTAGTGCATGTACATTTATTTTTTTTGGAATGCTTAATACTTTTCTTACGTCTGACTCTGAAAATGCGCCAATCCACGTGCCTTGCAAATCATATTCTCTTGCGGCAATAAGCATATTCTGGATTACTGCTGAAGAATTTTGAATTGAATATAATTCACTTTGCTCACCATATACTTGTTTTAATCTTTTTATATCTGAACATACTGCCACAATTACTGGTGCTTCTGCTATCCAATCTTGATCTATACATGCGTTTTTTAATTTCTCTTTAATATTGTCTGATTCAATTAAAACCATCCATGTGCTTGGAATATTTCCAGCTCGTGGAGCACTTACTGCTGCTTCAAAAATATCAAATAGAACTCGATAGGGAATTGTGTCCTTTTTGAACTTTCTAATTGACCTCCGTCCAAAAATTGCTTCAAGAACATCCATGTTTTCTTATATATTGGAACATTATAAAGTTTTGCGAATAATAAGTCTTTTATTGGTCTTTGATTAAGTAGTAGGCATGGAATATTCCAAACTTGTTGATATTTATCAGTCATTATCTCAGACAACAAAGATGCTTGAAAAACGAGCAATTATTACTGACTTTTTGAGAGGTATTAAACCAGATGAAGTTGAAGCATCAATTTTGTTATTGGAAGGTAGACTTTTTCCTGAATCTGATAAGAGAAAGATAGGTATCGGAAATCAATTAATATTGAAATCAATCTCAAAAGTATCGGGAAAAACTGATACTGATTTGAATGATCAGTGGGCAAAAATCGGTGATTTGGGGCTTGTTGCTGAAAAAAATATTTCTTCTCGAACTCAGGATTCTTTAACTCAGAGAAAATTAACTATTAAACAAGTATTTGATAATCTTAGAAAACTTTCAGAAATTCATGGAACTGGGAGTACTGGAAAAAAGGTTGGATTAATATCTGAACTCCTTGGAGCTTCAAATAGTGTTGACTCTAAATATCTTGTTCGAACTTGTCTCGAAGATTTGAGAACTGGCTCGGGATTTGGAATCTTGCGTGATGCAGTAGCTGATGCATTTGATGTTGATGTAAAAAATGTTCAGAAAGCATATGATTTAACTACTGATTTGTCTCGAGTAGCACTTGTTGCAAAAACAAGGGGTGATGCGGGACTAGAAAAGATTTCATTAAATGTTGGTACTCCAATTAAAGTTATGCTTTTCAAGAAAGTTGAATCTGTTGAAGAAGGCTTTGAAGTTGTTGGATCTCCTGCCATTATTGATTACAAATATGATGGATTCAGATTGCAAATCCATCGATCAGATAATGAATTCAAATTGTTTACGCGTAATCTTGAAGATGTTACTACTCAATTTCCTGATATTATTGAAATAGTAAAGAAGGATGTAAAATCAAAAAATTATATTATTGATTGTGAAGTTGTTGGCTATGATAAAGACACTAAATCTTGGAAACCGTTTCAAGAGATATCTCAGCGGATTAAACGAAAATATGGAATTGATGATATGATTAAAGAAGTTCCAGTTATGATATTTGCATTTGATTTAATTGGTTTGTCTGGTAAAAATTTTATTGATATTCCGTTTAAAGATAGGCGTGAAAAACTTTCAGAAATCATAACTGAAGATTCTTTTTCTGTAAGTCTTGCTAAAGAAATTACAACTTCCTCTATTGAGCAGAGTCAGGAATTCTATGAAGAAGCTTTACGAGTTGGGGCAGAAGGTGTTATGATGAAAAATCTCGAAGGTGTTTACAAACCTGGCTCGAGAGTGGGGTTTGGTGTTAAAATTAAACCTGTAATGGAAACTCTTGATTTAGTTATTGTTGGTGGTGAGTGGGGAACTGGAAAACGTGCAAACTGGATTAGTAGTTTTATTCTTGCTTGTAGAACTGAAGACGGTTTTAAAGAAATTGGAAAAATTGGAACTGGATTTAAAGAAAAGGATGAAATGGGTGTGAGTTTTGACAAAATGACTAAATTGTTGAAACCTTTTATTATTGGTGAATCTGGTAGAAGTGTTAAGATTAAACCGGGTGTAATTATTGAAGTTAAATATGAAGAGATTCAGAGGTCTCCAACTTATGGTTCAGGTTATGCTTTACGCTTTCCTAGATTTGTAAGACTAAGAGATGATAAAGATTTGAAAGATGTTGATAACTTAAAACGTATTTTGAAGCTCTCTTCTGCGCAAAGAGGACGTAAATAACTTTTTGGAACACTTTTTACTTTTTGGAACATTGTTTCAAAAGTATGTTCAGTATTTGAAATGGTGTTCCTAGTAGGAAACACTTTTATATCTGCGTTTCAATTATTGAACATGAAGAAAAAGCTTCTCAGTAAGGTATTTGATGCTAAAACTGTTGCTGTAGTTTATGCTCTTCTGGGAAAGAAGGGTAGATTTTATCTTAGAGACTTATCTAGAGAATCCGGAGTTAGTCTTGCAACAGCGCACCGAATAATACAGAAATTGGTTACTACTCAAATGATTAAGAAAGATGAAAGCGACCGAATTAAATTCTATGAAGTTGACAGAACTTCTGAATCATTTAAACTGTTTGCAAATATGTTTCTAGATAAATCCAAAACTCCCTTAGAAATCATAAAGGATCGAATTGGATTATTACATGGCTCCGAACCTAGAATTTTTGTTGATCGTAAAGATCAGAATAAGATTGTTATTGTAAGTACACTAATGGACCGAGATAATCTATATGATATAACTGGCTTTGTTAATGGCGAGTTAGATACTGAGATTAACCCTGTTTTATTTTCAAATACGCAGTTTTCAGAGATGAAAAAGGCCGGATTCTTTGATTCTAGGAAATTAGAGCAGATATAATAGTTTTAATCGCAGAAATTGTTAAAAAGGAAAAATAGTATTACTCAATAATGATAATTAATGAGTCTTTCTTGGTTAAGTTGAGAAGTTCTTTCAGTTTGAATCTTTATGAAGTTAAACTATGGGCTGCAATATTATCAAGAGGGATTTCTACTGCCGGAGAATTAAGTGATATTTCAGATGTTCCTCGTTCACGTACATATGATGTTCTTGAGAGCCTTGAAAGAAAGGGTTTTGTTATTGTGAAGCCTGAAAAACCGATTAAATACATGGCAATTCCTCCAAATGAGGTTTTAGACAGAGTTCATAGTAAAATTCGTATGAATTTGATTAAACATTCAGAAAAAGTAATTAAACTTAAAGATTCGGAATTAATGAGTGAATTGGCTAATTTGTACAATCAAGGTATAGAACCTTTACAAATAACTGATTTTTCTGGTGCTCTAAAGGGAAGACATAACCTTTATGATCAAATAAGTTATGTGTTAAAAAATGCTGAAGAGCGCGTTGATTTGGTTACTTCTGAAGAAGGATTACTGAGAAAACTTAATACTCTGAAGCCTTTAATCGAGCGTACAGTTGCCCGAGGCATTAAAATTAGGATTTTAGCCCCTGAAAATCCAGAAAGTCAGAAAATTATAGCTAGTTTTGGTGAAAATGTTAAATTCAAAAATAGTGGTGACTTTAAAGGAAGATTTTGTTTAGTTGATAATAAACAAATTATATTCATGTTAACTGATGATGAGGAAGTACATCCATCTTATGATATGGGTTTTTGGATTAATTCAAACTATTTTTCAGGTACAATGAGTAAAATGTTTGAAAAAGTTTGGAATTCTGATTTAAGCTCTGAGTCCGAATGAAGTTTTAGAAAATAATTCATTATCATTTTTTCCGAAAAATAATTTATCGAATACTGACGTCGACTTTTCATATTTTGTAATTTGATAGTCGTCTAAATTTGCTAATTCTACTGCAATACCAACTGCTTCCTTTTTTCCACCCAATGAATCAATTAATTTTTTATCTAATGCTTCAACTCCGAGAAATATTTCGCCTGTTGCTAATCCGCGAATATATGACTTACTTAATCCTCTTGATGTTGCTATGTGTTCAATAAACATATTATTTATGAGATTGATTTTTCGTTGGATTAAATCTCGTTCTTGTTGACTTAACTCTTTAAATGGTGATCCAGTATCTTTGTACTCTCCTGAAACTAACCGTTCATAAGTTACATTATAATCATCTAGTAATCCTGAAAATTGTAAATAAGATCCCGTTACTCCAATTGAACCAGTTGATGTTGCGGGATCTGCAACTATATGCTCTGTTGATACTGCAATCCAATATGCTCCAGAGGCTGCACTTTCTCTCATCCACGTTACTATTGGTTTATCAAAGTCTTCAATTGCGTTTGATATTTCTCTTGAACCTACAACAGTTCCTCCTGGGCTATCAATTTCTAAGATAACTGCTTTAATTTGTTTATTATTTTGTGCATATTCTAGTTGAGCTATAACTTCATCTGAGAATGTGTCTGAAGAAAAACTATCTGATCCTGAAAAAATTGCGCCAGTTATTGGAATTACTCTAACTTCATCTCTTGTATCTTCTGGGGCGCCAGTAACTAAAAGAATTACTGTTAATGTTGCAACAATATAACCAAATATTCTTATTGCCTTTTTCCACCAAGTATCTTTAAAGGGCTTCTTACTTTTGAAGAACATGTCTTGCTATGTTTTTTGTTGTATATAAGAGTTGCTCAATCCTAACTGTTTTAAACTTGGATTTTGGGATTGTTTTATGCAAACATTGATTCAGGAATTAGTTGAAACTGAGAAACTTACTAAGAACAAAGTTGAATCTATTAAACGGAAATATGTTCGTGATGGCACGCTTGAAACATTTCCTTTGAATGTTCATATTTGGAAAGCTTGTAATTCTGAGCAGAAAGAAAAACTTCGCATGGTTTTGAATACTAAACCGACTAGAAGTATGGCCGGAGTTTCTATTATTGCAATTATGCCTAAACCAAATGGTTGTCCGGCAAGATGCACTTTCTGTCCTGAAGGTAAAAATGCTCCGAAGAGTTATACTGGTTTTGAACCTTCAACAATGCGTTCAATCCGAAATAATTATGACGCTTACAAAACGGTTACTGAAAGAGTTTCGGCTTTGAAACGAACAGGTCACTTGACTGACAAAAATGAAATTATTATTCAGGGTGGAACTTTTCCATCTTATGAGTGGGATTATCAGAAAGATTTTGTTAAGAGATCTTTTGATGGTTTGAACGGTGAGATTTCTGAAACTCTCGCTGAAGCTCAAGAGAAGAATGAAACTGCAGAAAATCGATGTATTGGTTTGACTGTTGAAACTCGTCCAGATTGGATTTTCCCTGAACAGTTCTTGGAACTTGGTTGCACTCGGATTGAAATGGGCTTGCAGTCAATATCTGATGAAGTTCTTGAAGCAGTTAATCGTGGACACACCGTTCAGCAATTCAAGGATGCTGTTAAAGTTTTGAAAGAAGCTGGTTACAAAATTCTTTATCATATTATGCCGGGACTTCCAAAAACAACCTTTGAAATGGACGTCAAAATGATGACTGAGATTTTTGAGAACGAAGATTTCCGTCCAGACATGTTTAAGATTTATCCGACTTTAGTTATGCCAGATACTGAATTGTATGATCAATGGAAAGCTGGAGAATATGAACCAAAGGATGAAGAGTATTATATTAAAGTTATCGAAGAAGCTTATCGAAGAGCTCCAAAGTGGACTCGACTGATGAGAGTTCAACGAGATATTCCTGCGCAGTACATTGGTGCTGGACCTAAGAAAGGTAACTTGCGAGAATATGTTGAGGCAAATTTGATTGAGGAGAATTATCCAGTTAAGGAAATTCGATTTAGAGAAGCCGGTCAAGTTTACAAGCGAACTGGAAAGGTTGCTAGAAATATTGAATTGTTTGTTGAGAAATATCGATCAAGTGGTGGAGATGAATATTTCATTTCTGCTGAAGATAAAGAGGAAGATATTATATTGGGATTCTGTAGATTGCGTCTTGGTGAAAGACCTGAAGCAATGCTTCGAGAGTTGCACGTTTATGGAAGTGTGACTGGAATTGGGGATGAAGGTGAAGACACTCAGCACAAAGGTTGGGGAACAAAACTTATGAAGAAAGCTGAAGAGATTGCTCGTGAAGCTGGAAGAAAGAAAATGTTAGTTATATCTGGCGTCGGTGTTCGGGAATATTACAAAAATGTTCATGGCTATTCACGAGATGGTTGGTATATGGGTAAGAAATTATAACCCGAAAGACTCTTGGAACTCTTTCATCTTTTTGTACTCTCTTGAAAACTGTCTACCCTTGTCAGTAATTCTAAATGATTTTCCTCGTTTTTCTGGTTGTTCCATAATAAGTTTCTTTGAAATTAATTCTCTAATATATTCTTTCATTAAAGTGTGAGAAAGATTTGATTTGTAAAGAAGATGCGTTGGTTTTATTGATCCTCCTTTGTTAACAATTGCTAATAACATATCATTAATTATATCAATTCTAGTTCTTCTCATTTTTCACCTTCCGAAATGTGAATAGCATTGTTATGAATCCTGCTAATTGAACTACTTGTGCTACTACATATGCTAATGGAAAATATATTCCTGGAATAAATATTAGTTGACTTATTGTTAACATGGAAAATGCTGCTAAAGTGTATTTTGCATTTTTAGCTCGTCTTTGATAATATTTCTTAAGTGTTAACATTGAAATGAAGAATAAAAATGCAGCAGCAGTTAGATGAAATACTATTGTTACTTGCGTGCTGAATACTGATGCAATTAATACAAAATATATTAGTAAACTTTTGATTGATCTTGAAGTCCTAATCTTTCTAGATAATAATAAGTATAATATTAGTAATGCGCCTAAGGTTAATAATCTGTACCCTAACAGTCCTGTGCTGAAGAAATTAGTTGCAGGTCCAATTGCTTTGTGAACTGTTTGAGCAATCCCAAAGGAATTCTGTTCAATAAAATTATAATAAATTATTAGATTTGTAAATACTTTTGTTGCAAATGCAGTTGCAAGTAGTCCGAAAGCCATTCCGAAATAATAATACTTCTTCATATTACTCAGTCTGTAGAATTTTAGACTTGTTAGAGCAATTAATGCTGCAACAGCCATTGTAACTGTCTCAAAACCTGCATCTATTCCTATAAACCAAGCCGGACTTAGTATAAAGTTGACCATTAGTTACTATTTAGTGATACATCTTAAAAGGCTTATGAAAAGTCATTCTTTAGATTCGGTTCATAATCTTTTATTAAGGGAATATTGTACTGTAAACATGCCTTCAAGACTCGTCATATTCTCTTAAACTGGGAAATTTTAAATGCCGGGGACCTGCCCTTCGGGGCAGGATTTATTATCACAACTCTTTTAAATAAATTATTTGATAGAACATTATAGCCCTGTAGTGTAGTGGTCAATCATCTGAGACTTTGGATCTCGGGACCCCGGTTCAAATCCGGGCAGGGCTAGAATTTATTTTTTAGCTACTTTTGCTACTATCTTTTTTTTTGGTTTCTTTTTGGGTTCTTCAGGAACTTCCTCAGCAACAATTAGTTTAGTCATTTCTTCTTTATATTTTTCCTGTAAAAGTTTAATGTCATTAATTTGTGTATTTAATGTTTGAATATCAGTTTCAAGTTGTTGAATAAAATTAAGATTATTAATTTGAACTAGAGGTCTTCCATTTTCAGGAGAAACAAAGTCGTTGGCAAGAGCCTCTTCGTATTTGAATTTTAATGCACCATCTTTTGTTTGGAATTCGAACTCACGTTCAGCGACAATTGTTTCTTCATTTTTCTTAACTATTTTTTGTTTATGTCGCAGATAAATATCAAGAAGCTTCTTTTGATTTAAACTCCAGAAATAAATATACCACCATTTTTTCTCTGCATCTTTTTCTTTAGTGTATTCAACAAATCCTGCTGAATGTAATTTGTAAAGAGATTTTCTTGCAGCATTAATTTTTATTTCCAATTTTTCTGCTATCTCATTTTCAGAAATTATTGGTGTATTTGATAATATTTCTAGAATTTCCTGAGTCTGTTCATCGAGCTCAATGCCCATGTCTTCGACTATTTCTTTTATTTTATCAATACTTAACATTTATGCCGGGTATGTATTAACGCATCACTCATAATTAAAGATGTCGTTAGATCATAAATGGTAGCACGATGGCTCCAATTAAGACTCCCGTACTAAGCAAAGAAAGATACATAAAGACTTTGTTTGCGCGTATTTTGTCTTTAATTATTGCGGAAATTCCGTCTTTCATCATTCTTCCACCATCAAGAATTGGAATTGGTAATAGATTAAATAATCCTACTCCTAAACTTAGAATGAAGAACCAATTTAGAAATTTTGAGAATCTTAATAGACTATTTGAATACCATTTTGTAGCTTCAAGTTTTGGGTAGAAACTAAATCCGAAATATCCTGCTTCATTATTATTATTATTAGTTGCAGTTACTTCTAATTCTCGATCTTGTAATGTGAATGTTGTCACGTCTCCTGGGTTTTTCTCAGAAATTTGTTTGATAAATTCTTGATAATCAGTTATTATTAGTCCATCAATTGCTAATAAAGTATCTCCCGTTACAACTCCTGCTTCTTGCATAGGTAGTCCTTCTTCAGTACCCATAATTTCGAGACCTGTTGTTTCGAATGCTCCTGTCATTACTGGTGCTACTAGAAACATCATTGCTAATACTGCGAGAATTGCTGAAGTTATATTTGCCCAAGGTCCTGCCGCATACATCGATAGCCTGTGTATTAGTGGTGATTTGGCTAATTTTTTCTCATCAGGTCTAACAAATGCAAAAGGTAGTATTGCTAATAATCCTGCTCCTGCCGATTTTATTTTAATATTATGTACTCGAGATATTACTCCGTGCCCTCCTTCGTGAATGAAGAGTAACGTTACTAGTGCCAGAATTCCTTCGATTAATGGTACTCTTATTCCATTTGCCATTTTAACTCCAGGAATTACTAGTGAAACTGCGGGTGCTGCTGAAACTCCAATTAAAAGAGTATAAACTGATTTTGTTAGAGTATAAAAAATGAAAGCCATTCCCAAAAATCCAATTAGAATTCCTAGATAGGACCAATATTTCAGAATAGTTCTAAATCGCTTAGCAATTGAATCTAATATTCGAAGACCTTTTTTGGTCTCCCACATAAAAACAAGCCCATGTCGTTTGAATTGCCCAAAAGTCATAAAAAAATTATGCAAGAGGAATTAATAAATCTATCCTCGTTGATATTTTGAAATTATGTCTATTGCATCAACTTGAGACATGAATATTGCTCTACAGCATTGTCTCTTAAGACCTGCTTTGTCTAAAGCTTTCTTTAGATCTCCGCCTTTCTTCTTTTCTTCTTTGAAAGCCTGCCACTCGTGTGCGATTGGCTTTCCGCATGAAAAACATCTTACTGGAATTATCATTTTATCTGTACGATTTTTGTCGCTTGGCTCTTGGAGAAGATTTGTTAGGTTTGTGTGGTTCATTTCTTCTAACGTCTGCAACAACTAAATGTCTGTCATAATCAAGATATGCTTTCTTTAAGTCCTCAGATTTTGAGTGCTTAACAAGAGCTCTTGCGATTGCTAGACGTGCTGCTTCTGCTTGACCAGATTGGCCTCCGCCTTTAATGTTAACTTGGATGTCAACTTTTTGAGCGATGTCACCTGCGATTATGATTGGTTCCTGCATTCTTAGCTGGAACATTTCTGGTTGATACTCTGAAATTGGAGTGCTATTAATTTTTAGATTTCCTTTCCCTGGTCGTAAGATTGCTCTAGCTATTGCTTGCTTCCGTTTTCCGCTTGCTACAGTTACGTTTGATTTACTTACCATATTTACCAATTATTTTTGCGAAATCTCCAATCTTCATATATTGTGAATATTTAAGTTTTGATAAGTTTGCCGATTCAATTGTTTGTAATTCTGAATCTTTGAATTCATTTGGAATCCCTAAATAGCACATAATTTTTTTATATGCTATGCTTCCTCTTGATGTTTTGTAAGGTAACATTCTCTTTATTGATCGTCTGACAATTCTGTCAGGGAATTTTGGAGTAAAGGGTCCATGAAATGGTTTTCCAATATTCTTGAAATTTTCAAATTTTGATAAAATTGCTTTCTTTGATCCAGTAACAATTGCATTCTCACAATTTACAATTACTATCTCTTTTCCTAATAGTGCTTCCTTTGCGACTACGCTTGATAATCTACCAAGAACTAAGTCGGATGCATCGTATACTTTCATGCAATTATCCTCAATTTGTCGCCTTTCTCATCCTTTGCTGAAAGATCGTGTAGGGACACTAACTTTGAACCTGATTGCTTTACTTTGTTAAGAACAGCTTCTGAGAATCTCCAACATGCAATGTTAAGTTTCTTTGTAAGTTGTCCGCCTGCCACTAACTTTCCAGGGATAACTACTGTTTCCCCATCAGTATATTCATTTAAGCTACCTAAATTTACTGTAACTCTTTTTCTTGCAGGTACAGAAAGCTTTGTTGACACCTCATTCCAGAAGTCAGACTTCTTTCTAAGGCTAGCAATTAACAGCTTCAAGTGTATGTTTGTTTCCATTTTCTTTTTTTCCTTTGTGAATCTTATGCACGAGACAGGATTCGAACCTGCGAAGGCACTAAGCCACTGGGACCTAAACCCAGCCCATTTGACCGCTCTGGCACTCGTGCGTGAGGGTCTACTTTACCTTCAACTCACTTAAGTTTGCTCCGATTTTATTTAGAGCCTGCTTAAGCAGTACTTTTGGTTCAAGCTGTCCCCAGCTTTCGATTACAAGTATGAATTTATTTGGTTGGTTTTTAAGTGTTCCTATTTCCTCTTCGTCTACCATTTTTCGTAGTTTTTCGAGGTTTTCTGAACCTTTTGCTTTTGAGGGATAGTGGAAATAGTAGGCATGACCTGCAGACCATTTTACATGTTCTTTTCCTGTTCCGGGAATTGCAACTGCTCTGAGTTCAATTCTTTGATTCTTTGAAATTTTAACTAGTGGTGTTTTTGGATAAAGTGCTTCTACGCCTTTTCCCTCTAATTTCAAATCTGCTGAAGTTACTTCTTTTGGACCTTCGACTGTTAAAGTTAATTCAACTTTTGGATCCTTCATTACAAATATTCCTTTATCAACTTTTAGTGGAACTAATCCTATTCTGTGTGCAAGGATTTCGTCATATAATACTGACGTATTTTCTTTGAAATAAACTTCTTCTACTGCGAAAGTAGGTACTTCGAAAGAAACTGTTCTTCGGATTATATTCATCAAAGCTTCTGATACATCTTCAACAACCAGTTGAAGTTCATTATCTGTTGAATTAAGTATTTGA
The DNA here is from genome assembly GCA_018698915.1 of Candidatus Woesearchaeota archaeon. Taxonomy (GTDB): domain Archaea; phylum Nanobdellota; class Nanobdellia; order UBA10117; family ARS21; genus JAAZWY01. The sequence goes on along the minus strand of JABIPN010000017.1, from coordinate 20,473 downwards.
AATTTCATACTCTTCTACCTCTTCTTCCGCCTTTCTTTCGACATCCACCGTGCGGAATTGGTGTGACGTCTGAAATTGATAATATTTTCATTCCATTCTTTGTTAGTGTTCTGATTGCTGGTTGTGCTCCCGGACCTGGATATCTTGAACCATTGTGTCCTCCTTGAGCTCTAACTCGAACATGTAATTTGTTTACTCCTTTTACTTTTGCAGTATTAATTGCGTTTTTTGCCATAAATATTGAAGTGTTTGCATGAGCTTCTAATCTTTGTTGCTTTGTAACTTGACCACCTGAAACTAGTGCAATTGTTTCTGCGCCAGTCATATCTGTGATATGTAATATAGTATTATTGTAAGAGGAGTAAATGTGTGCAATTCCTGTTTGTCCTTCTTTTGCCATTATTCCTTCACCTCTTGAAGTTTAACTTCTACTTTTTCTTCAGTTTTTGGAGCCTTTTCAACTACTTCAACAAGAACTGGTGAAAATCCTTCTTTGAATGCAATCTTGTCACCCTCTCTAACTAAATATGATGGTGAAGTTAGTGCAGTTCCATTTACTGTAACTTTTTTGTGTAGAATAAATTGTCTTGATTGATTAACTGAATTTGATAATCCCATTTTGTATACAACCGTTTGAAGTCTCCGTTCAAGTAAATCTCGAAGTTGTAAATTTAGAACATTGTCTGCAGTAGCTCCTTTTTCTACTAGTCCAAGTTTGACTAATTTTGTAATTAAAGTATTAAGTGCTTGATCTTTTCGTTCTCCTCGAAGACCTACAATTTCTCTAGCTTGAACTCTATAATTTCTTAGAATGGATTCCATCTTCCAAATTTGTTTCTTGTTTTTAAAGCCGTATTCTTTGACGATTTCAGTTTCTTCATCAATTCTATCAGCTTTCCAAGGGTGGTTTGGTGATGTGTATTTTTTTCTTTGGTGTCTTGCTAGTCCCATTATTTAGTTTCCTTCTTACGTGTAGCAACGCTACCTTTTCTTCCAGTAGATTTAGTGGATTGACCACGAACTTTCTTAGAACCTGCTGCGTGTCTAACTCCCTTATAACTCTTAATCTTTCTCATGGCTCTTATGTCGAATTGTTTTGTAAGATCTAGATCTGAGGATAAAAGATGTTTATCTTCTCCTGTTTCTCTATCTTTTCTACGATTCATAAGCCAAGTTGGAATATTATATTTTGATGGATTTCTAATAGCATCTTCAATTTTTTCAATTTCTTTAAGATCATAAGCACCACATTTCTTCTTTATATCTAAATTAAGAACTTTACAAATAGCATTAGCAAACATAAAGGATGAGCCTTTAGGCTTTGTTAGTGCGTGACCCATTGGTACTTCGCCCTTGATATCCTTGTCTCCTAATCGAATAATTGCTCTGAATTCACTCTCAGCCATAACCTCATTAATTTATGTTTAGTTTTTAAAGGTATCGATGGAAAACCAAATCACTTAGAGCAAGTGGTTTGTTAAATTTTAATAACGAACGCCAAGGACGGGATTTGAACCCGCGACTCCCGAAGGAACAGAATTAGCAATCCTGCGCAATACCAGGCTATGCGACCTTGGCGTGGTTTTTGTCATTGTTTTAGGTTTAAAAACCTTATTACTGGCTTATCTGAATCTTTAAATATTTGAAAGATATGGTATAATTATGAGTAAAAAAATAAAAAGACATCTTCATGAAGGTGAAAAAATACAATATGTTGAACGCCCTTCTTGGCTTAAATATCATAGGCAACTTGCATTGTCTCCCTTAATTATCCCACTAATCCATGCTACAATAAAAAAATATACTACTCATTTAGTTATTACTAATGATCGAGTACTGTTGCGACATGGTTTGATTGGTGATCATTCCAAAGCAGTTAGATATAATAATATGACTACTGTAAAAGTTAATCAAAGTGCATTGGGTGCAATTTTGAATTATGGACACATTCATATTCATACTCAAACTGGCGGGCATGCAGATTTAGTATTTCATTATATAAAGAATCCAATTGAAGTTAAGAAAAAAATTGAACGTCGAATTAAAATTTAGAAATCTTTTGGAAGCATTATTGGAATTCCATCTTCAATTTTAAAAACTCTTTTACATTTTTTACAAATTAATTTTCCATTTCCCTGATCTAATTCAGATTTATCATCTGGACATGCTAAAACATCTAGTAGTTCTTTTTGTATCATTCTATTTTAGTTAAATTGATATCGTTTCTTATTGCAGTCCCTTCAGTTTCAGTTAATAATTCTTTTGAATTTCCGCGTGCAATTCCAACTCCAATTAATTCATTCTTCGTATTGAACAGTGCAACCTTATCTTTGAACTCGATATTATTAGTTAGTTGTAATATTCCGTTGTAATAAATTGGTGAACCATAACTAAATGGTTTCAATACGCCGTCATCAACCCACACTTTAGGCATTTCTTCAACTGCTCTTTCTAATGGAAGTAAAACTTTTCTTAATTTTGTTTCATCTTTTGATTTTATTGCTTCGTTAATTACTTTTGTTGAGTGTGCATGTTTTAGGAAAAAAGGTCCCGATTTTATTCTTTCAAGTTGATCCATGTTTGCTCCAACACTCAGATCTTCTCCAATGTCATGAATTAATTTTCTTATGTATGTTCCTGCTTCACATTCGACATAAAGTGTTACATCTCTTCCATCAATTTTTTCTATCTTTGACTTATAAATTTCTCTTGTTCTGACTTGTCTTTTTACTGCCGATTTCTTTGGAACAAGTTGTTCAATTTTTCCAGTGAATTTTTTTACTGCTTTTTGGATTTTTTTATTTGGAACTTCTTTATGTAGATGCATGTTTGCTCGGTATATTTTTTTTGATATTGTGAGTATTCCTGATATCTTGTTTCCTCTATTTAGAAATACTGGTAAAACTCCTGTTGTAATTGGATCTAATGTTCCAGCATGTCCTGCTTTTTTTATTCCCAGATCTAGTAAAAATCTGGTTGCTTTTCTTGAATACGGACCTTTTGGTTTATTTAGAATTATTAGTGAATGTTCTCTTAGTTCTTTAATATCTTTCTTTGGAGTTCTCTTAAGAATTTTTATTGATTTGTCTCTAACTAAGATTTTCATGTTTTTGTAAGGTTTTGTGTGTATAAAAAATTACTTTTTAGACTTCTTGTTTTTCTTCCTTGCTTTTTTCTCGAAAGTTGATTTTTCTGGTTGAGAGAATCCAAGCTTTTCAAGAGCCTTAATTACTGTGTCATGAGTTGCACCTTTCTTTATATCAACCTTTGTTCCAATAAATTGTAAATGTTGTGGATTAACTTTCTTTCTTCTAGAATATCCGTCAATTGTTACATAACCGTCTTTGTGTACTTCGATTACGATTGCCGGTCTACCTGCATCGCGTCCTGCAATCTTCATACAAACTTTCCCAATTTCCATAATTCACTTTTGTTAATTTACTTTAAGTATCTTTCTAAACATCATAGAGAAAAATATTGATAATATGATATATGAACCAAGATAACCCATTTCCCATGGCCAGATTGGTGGCTTTAATACAATTATTCCAGTCATAGTATTTCTTAGCCATGTGAAGAATAAGATTAGTGGAATCATATAATACATCATTGGTTTAAATGACATTTTCATTTGTTTCATTGAAAGCTCCATCATTTTTTTCTGATGTTGTTGCATTTTTGCTGGATTATCTTTTATTGCTTTTAGTTCCTTCCTCATCTTTTTGGAATCTTCTTTTAATTCCCGCATAACATTTTGATCAACAGTATATTTTTGAACAACTGTGATTAGTAAAGTTATTATTATAACTGCCACAGTCATGAAAGTTATTGGGCCAAGTCCAAATATTAATGCCATTTTATTTTTCGCCGCCCATCATTTTCTTTAGCGCTGGATGTAGATCCATTGCGTGCTCTCTCGAAATATCTTCATAGAGTTTGTATATAATCATAACTGCCAATAGTATTCCTGTTCCTCGACTTAGAGATCCCATTAAGTCTGCAAATGCTGCAAGTAAACCAACTAATGCTCCACCCATTATTGTAAGTCCCGGTATATATCTGTTTAATATACTTTCAAGAACTCTAGGATCTCGTCTGAATCCTGGTATCTGCATTCCTGAGGATAAAATTTGTCTTGCTTGAGCATCCGCACTCATATTCGCAGTCTTTACCCAAAGAACAGAGAAGAATGCTGAACCCGCAATTAGTAATAATGAATAAATTATTGCTTGAAGAAATATTTCTCCCGTCAGTCCTGAACCTGCAACTATTGGTCTTATAATATCTGGTGCATTAACCCACTTTACTAATCCTGTTTGTGCCACTCCGTTTTCAAATGTTCCAAGAATTGGTTTTCCCCAATTTTCTAAAAGTCTCCCCCATAGTTGTATATTTGCCATAAGTGCAGCGACTAAAATTACTGGAATATTTGAAGTATACATGAATTTTAATGGCCATCTTATTCCGTGACCTCTTACTCTACCCCATGAAAGTGGAATTTCAACCTTCATTGATTGTCCATAAACCGACATAGCAAATACTCCGATTGTTGCTACTACGGCTATAATTGAAAGAATTACTTCTGGTGAATTACCTGTTCCTAGTGCTTGAATAAGTAGTGGAATTTTACCTACTGGTGCATCTGGATTTGTTGGTGATGGAAATGGACTGAATGCTGCGATGAATATTTCTCTGGAAACTCCTGCTGCGATGAATAATGATACTCCTGATCCGAATCCCCATTTCTGGACAACTCCATCCATAAGAACAATCATATATCCTCCAACAATTAGCTGAATGATTAGTATTATTTCCATAAATAGATATGCTCCTCCAGTTAGTTCGGCTGTTGGTGCTAAACCACCCATCATAACATAGACTATCGATTCGAATACTACAAAAAGAAGTATGAATACTTTCTGCATAGATTGAAATGCTGCTCTACCGCCTGGTTTTGTTAAATCGATTTTGAGAATTCCCGATCCTGCTAGTAATTGTAATACAATGCTTGCAGTTACAATAGGACCAATACCTAATGAAATTAAGGAACCGAAACTTGCTCCGAGAATTGTAGATAATGCTTCAAATTGTTTAAGTGCATTAGTACCTAAACCATAAAGTGGAATGTGTAAAAGAACATAATAAAGAAGTAGGACAATTCCTGTCCATTTTAATTTTTTATTGAATCCGAGCTTTTTAGTTGGTCCATTAACATCTGGGATGTACTTTGAAACTGTTTGAATCAAACTCATGATTATGAATGCAGTCTTGCGTTTTTATTACTTACTCTTTTGAAACTCTTAGTTCAATTTTTCCGCCTGCAGCTTCAAGTTTTTCTTTAGCTTTTGCTGAAGCTGAATTTATTTTAATATTGAGTTTAAATGTAACTTCACCTTTTGATAGAAGTTTTGTGTATCCAATCTTTTCTAAATCAACTGAATAACCAGTTTTTGTTTTCTCTGCTTTTCCTTCAGCAGTCCATTTTTCCATATTGTTTTGTAAATCAACTAAATTTAGAACATTAATTTTCTTAACTCTTTCAAGAACGACCGGCATTCCTTTATTGTTGTTTGCAATTTGACCAACAGGTTTCTTTCCTTGAGCTAGAGGTAAAGTTTTCTTTTGTTGTCCTCGTTTTCCCATTCCTGCTCTTCCTCGTCCGCCGCGGTTTCCAGCACCTCTGTGCTTTTTACCTGCACCCCATCCGTGGGTTCGAGTTCCGCGTTTCTTTCGAGATTTCTTTTCTGCCATTTTAGATCATCTTTTGGATAAGTTTGCTCATTTCTTTTCCTCTATATCCAAGTGCTCCTCCTGCTGCAAACGGATGCTTAACTCCGCCTCGTTCAAATCCTCCAACTGGTGGATGCATTTTGAAGTATCGCTTTAGACCAGGAATATCTTTCAATGAAGCTTTTCCTTCAACTAAAGCTTTTGATAATGAATAGAAGTCAGTTTTTGCTTCTTTTTTCAAATAATCTGCTGTCAATTGTTTATTTCCTGCAGTACGACCTCGCTTTTCAAGAAGTTCTTTTACTAATTCTGCATCAACTTCTCCAAAAGTACAATAGTCTTTTACTTTATTGATCATTCCAACATTTGATTGAGTATTTTTCAATAGAATAACTCGATTCTTTCTGTGAAGTTTCATTAAGTTCATTGCTTGTTTTATTTGATCTCGAACTCCAACTTCTCCTCGAATTCTTAATACTGCAATTAAAGTTCCTTCTATTGATTTCATTTGTTAATTGATCCTTCTCTCACTAGTGCTTTTTGTTGATCTCTAAGTCTGAAAGTTGTTGTTTGTTTCAGCGCCTTCATTGTTGCTGCAACAAGATTGAATTTTTGTCTTGCTTGACCTTTGGATTTTGACCAAACATCTTTGATTCCTGCAAGTTTGAATATTTTCTTAAGTTCATTTTCAATAACTAAGTCTGTTCCTGGTGGCGCGGGCATAAATGTTACTCTTACAGATCCGCTTCTTCCACTAATCTCAAAAGGTATTGAAGTTGGTTCTGGGGTTTCACTTTCCCAAGAGCCATTTCCTCTTCCAATTTGCATTATATTTAATTTAGCATTTCTGATTGCTTTGTCTTTTGCAGGAACTGTTTCTTTAGATCTCCCAACTCCTACGCCAACATAACCGTCTCGGTTTCCTACAACTGCCAATGCATTGAATGAAATTCTATTTCCATCTTTTGTTTTCTTTTGAGTTTGTTTAAATATTCTTCTTTGTCCGCCACCAAATTTACCTTTTGCTTGACCAACATTAATAAAATCTGATTCTAAATTTGGAATAACTGCATCAACAATTTCTGATTCTAATATTCTCTTTCCTGAATTCATAACTTCTTCAATTGTTGTGATTTCTCCTGCTTTTACTTTTCTTCCTAATTCTGTTTTTGGATTCCATTCTTCAAGCATTTTTGTTCTAGGATCGATTACGTTTCCGTCTGCATCGAGTCTTTGTCTAGGTTTGAAGTTTCTTTTTGGTCGTGCCATTTTTAGATGCTCTCCTTAAGCTTTTTTAAATCTGCTGAAATCTTCTCATTAATATGTACTCCGGTTAGTCTTTCTTCGCTTGGTAATGCTTCTTCAGATGCTGAAACTTTTAGTCCACCATCTATTGCTCCTTTCAAAATTGCATAAACTTTACATCCTTTTGTAGGCGTATATGAACCCATATCCAAAATTGCTTCTGCAACTTTTGCTTTCTTAGCTGCGCCTGCAATTGCAAGACCTGTTAAGTATCCTGCAGGAATATTTGTACATGAATGTTTCCATCCTTTTGATTTCAGTGACTGTGAATTGAAGTGTGCAACTGTTGTGTCTCCTTCTTCCGTATAGTTTACAATTTGTGCAATCAAATATCTATTTGATCTTCTTACTACTAATTTTGGTAGTTCAGATTTTGCTAAAGCAAGTCTCTTTTTGTAACTTGTTTTACCTTCTCTTCTTCTTCTAAATCTTACGTTGAATCTTTTTCCTGTTGCCATTATTTCTTTTTCTCCTTAAGCAATTTACCTTGTTCAAGGGTTTGAAGTAAGTGTCGCTTGTTACGGAAGAATCCTCCTTTAGCACGATAATATAATGTTTTCCAATCGCCCGTGGAAAGTCTTCCTGAATCTTTGAATGATTTGATTATTTTTCTTTGGAGTCTTATTCTATTAATCCACACTCTTTTTGTTGGAGTTCTTGCATTCCTTGTACCTACTTTTGAACCTGGTCCGCTTTGACGTCCTTTTTTCTTTGCTTTGGCTCGAAGTCTTGCTCTTGCTTTTGAATTTCTTACAAGAGGTAAGATTTCAATTACTTTGTTGTCAATTAAATCACGGATATCTGCTTTTGTAATTGCTTCCTTGACTTGATCAACATTTTCAGGATTAATTTTTACTCGAGCTAGTCCTACTTTTGCTACTTTTGAAGATAGTCGCTTTTGCATTTCTAGATTCATTTCTTAGTCTCCTTCTTTGATTTTTTCTTGACTGGTGACTTTTTTGGTTCAGCCTTTGTTTTTTCAGTTTTTGAGTTTGATTCTTTTGTTTTTTCTTCTACTTTCTTTTCTTCTTTCTTTTGTTTTTTCTTATCTTTGTTTTTCTTTTCTTCTTCTTTCTTTGCTAGTTTTTTTGCCTTTTCTGTTTTCTTTGATTTTGATTCTGATCTTCGTTTCTTTCGTTCAACTAGATTATCTTCAATTTCTGAAATCTTTGCATCAATGTTTGAATAATTTGAGATTCTTATTTTCAATTTTTTTGCTTCTTTTAGTACTTCCAATCTTTTTCGGTTTCCTAAAGTTCTTGGAATTAATGCAATCTGATCTTTTTGAATATCTTTTAACTCAGTTGGATTTATAACTATTGTTTCAATAAGTCCGCTAATTAGTCTTCCTCGTAGTGCTCTTGGAGTTCTATAACCTACTTTTACTGTTGCGTTGTATCCTTTTCTTTGAAGTCTCATCTTTGATTGAATCCCTCTTGGTTTTCTCCATCCAGATCTACTTAGTCTTGGTTTAACATGAGCTTCTTGTCGCTCAAACTTAGGTCTTCTTTTCTTCATTGAAATTTTTTGAGCTATTAATTCTTTCATAATACTTTACCTGCCTTTTCTGTAATGAATATGCCGTCTTGGAAAACTCTTCGATCTCGTTTTGTAACTCGCGTAAGTAATTCTAATCGAGTTGAAGCCATTCCAACAAGTTCAATATCTCTTGAAGATAATTCGATAACATCACCATTTAGTTTGATATCTACTCCTTCTGGAATCTTTGCTGTTCGAAGTTTCTTCCCACCTAAAAAGTTCTTTAATTCAAAAATATTATTTTCAATTTTTGCAGTCATTGGAAAGTGAACTGAAGTTATTTTTAATTTGTATATAAATGGTTCTTCTAATCCTCTTTGAATGTTTTTTAAGTGTGCATTAAATGATCCTACAATTGCTCTTACTTTTGCACTAGTTGATTGACCTTGAATTAGGATTTCATTATTTTCTTGTTTGAATTTAATTAGTGCTACAGGATATTCTCGTGATAGTTTATATTCTCCTTTTGAAAAGGTTATCATCTTGTTATCGATTATTACAGTTACTCCTTCACTTATTGTGACTCTTGCTTCTGGTTTTACTTTTTCTCCGAAGGGCATCGGAATTGTCTTTCCACCCTTTCTATACTTCAAAACAGGTCTAAACTTTCCTTGATGTCTAAAGTGTGTTCCTTGTACTCGAGTTCTCCTTGTTGTTGCCATTTTAGTAAATATAAGCTATTAATGCTCCTCCTTTGTTTACTTCTTTTGCTTTGATGTGTGTGATTATTCCGTCTGTTGTTGACACGAAAATTCTTCCAAAATCTTTTGCTGGTAGATATCTCTTTTCGAACTTTTCATATGTGTCCATTGTTACAGAAAATCTTGGTTTAATTGATCCAACCTTGTTTATCTTTCCGTTTAGTTGAACTGTTGTAATGGTTCCTCTTGTTGTATTCTCTGATTTGAAATCTTGAATGTAGCCTTCCTCTTTTAATAAAGTCATTATCTTTGTAACTACTTTTGAGGATGGATGTAGTGTAACTTCTGATTTACCTCTTGCTGCTGCGTTATTTATTTTTGACAATGCTTGTGCAAGTATATCATTCATCATTTTATCTGTATTTTGTAAAGCCTATGTCTTGAGCAACTTCTCTGAAACATCTTCTACAGATGTCCAAACCATATCGGCCAATTTTTCCTCCTTTTCTTCCTCCGCATCGATTACATCTGGATAAGTTTTTTCCATATGATCTTGGTTTAATTGAGTTATTTCTGACTACCTTTTTCTTTTTTGTCTTTGAGAAAGACATTGTTTTTATTCCCGGTAATTTCATTCTACTTTTACTCCCAATTTAGTTTCTGCAAATTTAATTGCATCCTCTTTTGTGATTCGATGTGAGCTTGATATTTTTCTAGGTGCAAGTTTTCTCTTTTTTATTCTGAAACCTGGACGTTTCAAAGTTACTGAAACATTTAATCCAATAATTCCAATCTTTGGTTCGTATTTTACTTCTGGAATGTTGATGTATTCTTCAATTCCAAAACTGAATCCATTTTCATTGAACTTTCTTTTGGAGATTACTGAACTATTTGCTTTTAATAATCTGATCAATAATTCTTCAGTATTATTTCGAATTGTTACTTTTGCTCCGATTGCTAAACCTGGTCTAAGTTTCCATGCTGCAATTCTCTTTTTTGCTTGTGCTTCAACTGCTTTCATCCCTGAAATTGTTGAAAGTAACATTATTGCTTTTTCAACCTTCTTAGGATCTGCTCCTGCCCCGATGTTCAGAGTAATCTTTTCGATTCTTATTTCTTGCATTGGATTGTCCTTAGTCTGGGTTTTTGTTGCTGTTTCTGCCATTTTAATTAATTGTTATTGAAGCTTTCTTTGAACCAACGGTAATTAAATTGTTCAAAGTACTTTCAATTGTCTCCTTTCCGAATTCAAGTACTGCAATCTTTTGTCTTTGAAGAATTCCTGATTCTTTTAGAGACTTAAATACTGCTGAATGTCCTGCTCGTTTACCTCTTACGAAGTATACTGTTGCTCCTTTGTTAAATCCAAAGTTTTCACTGATTTTTCTTTTCTTAAGATCGAATAATACTGATTCTCCAACTTTAACTTTTGTTTTTGTATCAGTTAGTAAATTCCATCCATTTGAAAGATTTATTTGGAGTTTTCCTCCTTTTACTGAGGTCTTTTCATTGACTTGAAGTAATAATGTGTTTGCTTCTTTTTCTGAAATTTCAACCATTTGGAGTTTTCCAAGTTTTGTTAGAACAACTCTGTAGCTCTTTTTTATTGATGGAAATGAAATTACATCAAACAACCCCACTGCCAGGTTTGTTTCTTTGTATAATTTTCCATTTACCATAATTTGTTTTGTGTTGATTAGATATTTTAATTCTCTTTTATTTTCGATTATTCCAGTTACATCTCGTAGCAATACAACTAGTGGAATTCCTTCTACTTTTGTTCTTGGACCCGGTAATGGTTTTGATATCCATTTTGTTGCTTTACGTGCAACTTGCCATGATCTTGGTGCTGCTAATCTTGAAATATGTCTTTGTTTGCTCATTTTCTAGCTAATACCTCCTTTCTTTTTTTGTCTGAAAGTATTGGTGTGATTATTACTAAATTCGACGGATGGATTGGGTACGGTGCAATTTGACCGTTTGCTTTTATTTGGTGAGCTCCATCTACAAATATTCGAGTTTTCTTCATATTAATTTCAGTTATTTTTCCCATTGTTCCTTTGAATTGTCCTCTCAATATCTTTACTGTATCTCCTTTCCTCACTACTAGACTTCTTTTTTTGTGTTCTTTTCTAAGAACTTTACTTAGTGGTGAAGCCAGTAATTTTCTCTTAATATGATTTGGAGCATTGAATATGAACTTTCTTTGCTTTCTAGGTTGAACACTTCTTCCCCATGTTTTACTCCATCTTATTTTCATTATAGTAATATACTTGCCAACTTGCCAACTTGTGACCATCGCAAGGCTACCTCCTTTGCTACTGGGCCCTTAATAACGGTTCCCTTTGGTGTTCCTAATTTTAGATCTTTAATTATTGCTCCGGCATTATCTTCAAATGAAACTCTAATTCCGTCTTGTCTTGCATATTCTTTCTTTTGTCGAATAATTACTGCTTGGACTACGTTGTGTTTCATGTCTTGGTTTCCTGCAACTACTGTTCCTGTTACTAGATCTGCAACTCCTGCACATCCTAATTGTCTAGTTCTTGCTTTGAAACCTTTTACGCTAATTACTTTAAGTTTACGAGCTCCTGAATTGTCAGCAATATTAATTACAGCGCCAATTGGAATTGATCTTACTGGATTTATTTTAATTGGTCTCATTTCTTTGCCTCCATTTTTTCGATAACTATGAATTTCTTAGTTTTACTAATTGGTCTACATTCTGCAATTCTTACCATATCTCCAACTTTTGCTTTAATGTGTTCAGGATTGTGTGCTTTAACTCTTGATTTCGTTGGATAATAACGTTCATATTTGTACAAGTAAGCCTGTCTTGCCCATTCAACATTTACTGTCTTAGGCATCTTATCCGAAATAACTTTTCCAACAAAAGTTCTTCCTCGAGTTGGTGCAATTGAGTCTATTTTAGTTACTTCTTTCTTTGGCGCAGGTTTCTTTGCAGGTTTCTTTGCCTTTGATTTTTCAGTTTTTGCCATTTTATTTTTTTATTCTTTCCCACGAACGTCCAATCAATTCTAATCCTTTAACTTCTACTCTTGCTTTTTTCAAGTCAAACTCGAAAGTCGCAAGTCGTTTAAGGAGTTTTTTGTCGCCGTTTTTTGTTCGAATGAGTATTGTTTGTTGGGTTTCATCTATGACTTCACCTTTAATATTTCTTGAAAGTGGGTTGAGTGCTTTTGTGACTTGCACATTAAGTCCAATCAACTCATGTCTCAGTATATTTTGAGGTGTTATCATTTTACATCAATCCCTTCTTGTGAATAGCCCATCTTAATTAGTATCGCCTTAACTCGTTCGCGTTGGTCCCCTTGAAGTTCAATTGTCTTTCCCTTCAAAGTTCCGCCAGTTGCTAAACGAGACTTAAGTTGTTTTGCCAAAGATTTTACATCTACTGAAGAATCGAAGCCTTCAACAATTGTCATTGCCTTTCCGTATCTTCGCCGATCAACTCTAATTTGAATTATCTGCGTTTCCTTGGAAATATTTTCAATTGTACCAAGATCTTTTGGCAAACCGGTTAATGGGTCTATGTCGCTCATTATTTGCTAGTTACCTCCTCTTTGTTGATTGTTAATATTCTTGCAACAGTTCTTCTTATTTCTCGAATCTTACCTGAATTTTCTGGGATTCTTCCTGATGCTTTTTGTGAGTTTAATTTTGCAAGTTCTCGTTTTAAGTCAATCATACTTGATTCTCTTGCTTTCATTTTCTTGTCTCTGATTTCTTTTGATCTGAGTATTGCCATTATTTCTTAGTCTCCTTTTTTGCTGGTGCTTTCTTTACCGCGAGTTTAGTTTCTTTCTTTACTTCAACTTTTTTAGCTGGTGCTTTCTTTACCTCTGGTTTAGTTTCTTCTTTTGGTTTTTCTTCTACTACTTCTTCCAACTCAATAGTTTCTGTCTTTTCAGATTCAGGTTCTACGATAATAATTTTGTCTGGAAGTGGTGTATCTGGATGCATTATTGTAACTGAAACTCCGACTGTTCCTTTCTTTAGAACTGCATCTGCTTGAGCTTTATCTAGTAAATTATCTGAAATGAAACCGCACTTCTTCATGTAACCATTATAAAATCTCCATTTTCTTGAACGTGCACCAGGAATTGGTCCATCAATAACAATTTCTACTCCGAATGCTCCGGCAGTCATTATCTTTCCCATCTCTCGGTAACCTATTCCTTTGAATCTTGAAGGTCCGAATCTTTCAAGTTCTCCTGCAATTTTCTTTGCAACAACTTCTGCACTTTTGTGTGGATTTGGAATTTCTAAAGTTTCAATTTGCGGATTTTCTAATCTGAATTTATTTTTTAACTTATTAGTTAATTCTTTAATTGTAGAACCGCCTCTCCCGATGATTATTCCTGGTCGAGTTGTACTGATTATGATTCGTTCACCTAATGGTGTTTTTTCCATAGTGATTTCGCCGATTTCAGCGCTCTTTGTGAATTCTCTTCCTATTGCTTCTTTGATTTTTAGTTGCTTCATTTTTTCATTTATGAATTCTCGTTCAATCATTTTTTATTCTCCTTTGGTTTTGTTTCAGATTTTGATTCTTTTGGTTTTGTTTCAGCCTTTGGTTTTTCTTCAACTTTCTTTACTGGTTTAATTTCTTTCTTTGATTCAACCTTTTTAGCTGGTTTAATTTCTTTCTTTGATTCAACCTTTTTAGCTGGTTTGATTTCTTTCTTTGATTCAACCTTTTTAGCTGGTTTAGTTGTTGGAGCTGCAACAAACTCAACGTGTGTTGTTCTCTTTACTCCTCTTACTCTTCCATATCTGTGTCTCTTTGCAGTCATGTTTGCTGCTGAATGAACTAATATTAGTTCGCCAGTTAATCCTTTATCATCTGCGTTTGACTTTAGTGATTTTAATAGTGGAATTATGTATCTTGCTGCTTTTTCAGGGAATCTTCCAGCTGCAAAATCTCCTTTTCGATGAGGTGTGTCTTTATTATATCTCTTGTAAGGTACGGGCATCTTCATTGCTTGAACATCTTCCAATATTGCTATTGCTTTTTCGATTGTTCTTCCTCGAATGTGATTTGTTACTTCGTATGCGACTTTCTTTGATACTGGCAAGTTCTTTCCAATTACTTTAGCCATTGTCTTTCCATCATATGCTTGCATACTAATTCCTTTTACCATTATTTCTTACCTTGGTGCTTTGAACTCTTTGTAGCTCCGACTCCAGTTCCTTTGTGTGATGCAATTTTTCTTGTTTGTACAAGTGATCCTAAGTAATAACCGAGCATTTCTTCGTTTATTATAATTGTAATAAACTTTTTTCCGTTGTAAACTTCAACAGTTTTCCCAACCATTGCTGGAGTGATTATAATATCTCTTCGGTGAGTTCTTAACTTTGGTTTTCCCTTTGCTAATTTTTCCATAAACTTTTCTTGATTTTCTGAGATTCCTCTCTTTATTGTTCTTCTTTTTCTTGAGCTTAATAATTCAGCAAATTGATTTCTATCTAATTCTAGAAGTTCTTCCATTGTCTTCCCTTTAAACTTAAACACTTTTTCTACCATTTTATTTCTTCTTTCCTGTTCTTCTGGCTGCGATATGTCCTACCTTCTTACCTGGCGGTAAGTTTCTAGGAACTGTTGTGGAATATTTACCCATACCCATTTGTTTAGGTCTAGTTCCACCGTGTGGGTGATCTACAGCATTCATTGCTCGACCTCTAACTTTTGGATACTTTAGTCCTCTTGCTTTCATGGCATAGAATTTGTTTCCAGCTCGGACAAAAGGTTTGTTAGTTCTTCCTGCTCCTGCAATTGTCCCAATTGTTGCAAAGCAGTTTTCGTTAAGTATCAATTTTTTCTTTGAAGGTAATTTTATTGCAATCCCTTTTCCTTCTCTTCCTAAAACTTGAGCTGCAGTTCCTGAAGTTCTTACGTATTTTCCACCATCTCCCGGCACTCTTTCTAAATTGAAGACTAATGTTCCTGTTGGCATATCTTTGATCTTCATTATATTCCCGTTTCCTGGGTTTGTATCTCCCATTGAGATATTTTGCCCTACTCTGACTCCAAATGGAGCTGGAGTTAGTGATAAGTCTCCGTTGTCATATTCAACAACCATTAATGGACCATTATGCATTCGAGAAGTAGTTATATCTAGAATTCTTCCGTATAGGGCTTCGCCTTGATATGAAGGATAACTTAATTTCCCAAGAGAACGGTGACTAGGTGTCTTATGAATAGACCCTTTTCCTCGTCTTTGTTGTCTTAATCGTTTACCCATTTTATATTAATCCTAGCTTGGAAGTTACATCAACTGCTAAGTTTGATTGATCCAATCTTACATAGGCTTTCTTTATTCCATTCATGTCATTTAGTGTTCGAACAGAAGTTACTTTTACTTTGTACTCTGTTTCAATAGCCCACTTAATTTGTTTCTTTGTTGATTCTCTGTGAACTGCGAATATTAATGTGTTTTCTGCCTCGATTGCTCGAACTGCTTTTTCTGTTGCTAAAGGATACTTCAAAATGTCAAATACTTTATTTCCTTTCATTTTAGTTGAATAAATTCTCCTCCTTTAGTCTTTTGATTGCATCAGAACTCCAAACAGTTGATCTTCCTGGTTGTCCTCCTGGTGCAAGTAATTCTGCATTAAGATTATTTACAATAACGGCATCAATTCCTTGAATGTTTTCAGCTGCAATTAATGCTGGACAAACTTTACTAAATACTAATAGAGGGCCTACTTTTGTTTTATATTTTCTTCCTCTTCGTGTTCCTTTTCCTGCTCGAACCTTCTTAATTTTTGCTCTTTCCAATTCTTTTCCAAGATTGTTTGATTCCATTGATTTTTTGACTTCAGCAGTTTTCTTTAATACTTCAATCTTTGCATCAATTATTGTATATTTTGACGCTGCGATTGCAGAACGAATTGCTTTTCTTCGTTCCTTGTTGTTAATTTTAACTATTAGATTCTTTTCTGCTCTCGGTGCGAATACCTTCATTCCACCAATTGCACTAGCAACAAATGCACCAACCCAAGTAAATTGTTTTCCTTGACTTCGTAAGTGTTTTCTACGAACTCTTGAAATTCCTTTTCCATATGTTGTTCTGTAACTATTTCTTAATTTAGAAGTTGCATATCCTTGTCTTTTTCCGGCCATTAAATCATGTCCGTATGGTTGTCTTCTATTAAATTGTAATGCTCTAACTGCTCTTTGAATAAGATCGATTCTAAGTGGTTCTACAAATTGAATAGGTAGTTCTATATCTGAGGTTTTTCCTCCACTGACTCGTAATACTTGTGCCTTTTTCATTATCTTTGTTGTGTAATTGTTGACGCTTCTATACTTTCAATTGCAGGGAATGCACCTGAATGTGCTCTTTTTGCAAAGGTTAGTCGAATAAGTCTCTTTTTTGGACCAGGAAGGCTCCCTGCGATTAAAGCATACTTTCCTTTAACTTCTCCGTACTTTACAAATCCGCCCTTTGGTGTAATTGGTGATTCTTCAGCGTTTGCAATCTTTAAAATTTGCTTGCTGGATTCAGTTCGATTATGATAACCCATTTGTCCTGGGTGTGGAACTCTCCAAGTTTTAGCCATCCAGTTACCTAGTGTAGCTACTTTTCTTCTTCCATCGCTGTGTGCTTTTCTGTGTAGAATAGATACTCCGAATCTTTTAATTGATCCTTGGAATCCTTTTCCTTTTGTTACAGCATGAACATCGATTGATTCTGAACTTGAGAAAATATCTTCAATTTGAACTTCTGTTCCTAAAATTGATTTTGCGTATTCGAATTGTGCGTTGACATCATTTCCGCCAATTGCTAATTCCATTATGTCCGGTTTCTTTTTTGCAATTGCTGTTGCGCTTGGATTTGTGTATGCAAGAACTCTGACTTCGGAAGCTTTTGGTAAAAGTTCAGCTAATTTATCTGGATTTGCTCTCTTTTTTGGTAGATCTAATCGCTTTGCAAGTTTCAGATCAAGGTTGTCAGCAAATGATTCAGCCATTACTTTTTTACCGTAATTGTCAGAAGAATATAATCGGATGTTAAAAATGTTAATTGAAGGTGTTTCAAGAATCGTAACTGGGACTCGGATTTCCTCGCCCTTTGTTGGAGATTTTGGTCGGTTGTCAACAAAATTGATGTGGGTCATACCGGCTTTATACCCTGCAAAACCTAATAGTTTTACGTCAGAAATTCGGTTCCAAGCCCGAATTCTAGGAGTTTCACGATTGGCTTTCTTTCTATGCCAATACTGTAGGCTTCCTCTTCTTGGTCTTCGTCTGAATCCTGCTGAACTTCCCATTTTTTATTTATTCGATTGTTAGGTTGTGTTTTTAAACCTTGTGTTGCGTGTTTTTGAGAGTTTATAGTTCTTAATAATCTTGCTTTCGCGACAGAATTCTAGATACGATGTAGGGGTATTAAGAGTTGTAGTGATGTGTTTATATAAGTTTTGGTTTAAAATATTGGAAAAACGTAAACTTCCACAATTGCTGCTAAAATTATAATTAAAACTGCGGCGATTGCTAGGAATAATGCATCTTCATAAACATGTTTGAAATTCTTTGTTCCGACTTCATGCTTTTCGACACCTGCTGAAAGAATTCCTCCGGCAATTGAAGCTGCAAAGAATCCTAAAAATTCTAATCCTGCATGAGGTAAATATTTCCATAATTGAAGTCCTTGTTGTGCTAGGAAAACTCCGAGAACTGATGCATTCCAAGTTAGAATCATTAATGCTCCTGCTCCGTAGATTAATGAAAGAATAAGTGCCAATATTACTATTTTCAAATTATTGAATAAAATCATGTAAAAATGTTCTTGATTTGCAAAGCTACCGAGAACTGATTTGAATACTCCAAATTGATTTCCGAATAAAGCAGATTGTATTGTTTCTGGAAGAATTAATGCTCCTACAAAATATGTTAGGAAAATTCCTGCATAGAAAAAGAAAAAATATTCTAACGCATATTTGTTTCTTACGATCATCTCTTTTAGATTGTGTGATGTCTTTTCAGCTCGCTCTTCTTGAACCATTAATGTTCTGAAAAATGGGACTGCTGCTATTAGTATAAAAAATATTGCTGCAAGTGCTGCGTCGTCAGGAAATAGATTATAACCAATTGTTAATCCAATAGCAGTTATTATTATTCCAAACAAAGTTGCTTTCAAGTAACTACCTTTGTAATTGTCTGGAGATATTATTCTTTCTAAAACCATTTTATTGAGGTGGTGTTTGAGGCATTGGAGTATATTCTTGTGGTTTCTTGTATTTCTTCCATAAGAAAAATCCTCCGCCAATTAATAATGCTAATATTAGTAATGTGATTAATAGTGTTGAACTTCCTTCTTCTTGATCTCCATTATCGTCTTGATTTGAATCACTTGCGTCTTGTGTTGGTGTGTTATCTACTGCTTGATTTGATCCTGCTGCTGAGCTAGCGCTTCCGCCAGAACTGCCTGAGCTTCCGCCAGATGAACCTACGACGACTGGCGGTCCGGAACCTCCACTACTTCCTTCGTTTTCTGAGACTTCTTCACCGTTTCCTTCACCGTTTCCTGCACTTGCTGCTGGACAACTTGAACCCACACAAACAGTTGCGCTTGCTGAAGCTTCTCCTGCACATGATGCAGAAATTGTGTAATCTCCATCAGTTGTTGCTGTGTAAGGTGTTGATGAGCTAGAACTAGTAAAGCTCGGTGATCCAGTTAATTGGTCAAAATGAACCATGTTTCCGCTAAATGAAATTTGGATTCCGACAGCCCCTGCAGAGCTACATGATCCTGAATATTGAATAACTGAGTTTGATGCCAGTGGTGAAGTTGCAGTTAGCGTTGTTGCTAGCGCTGCTGGAAGAAGAAATAATAATGCCAACAAAGTTAGTATCTTTTTCATTATTAAGGGTGGAATTCTCCTCTCAATTCAATCTTTTCGGAGTATGGTTGCCAATCTGCTGCACCAATCATTCCTGACCAAATATTAACTGTGGCGATATATCTTACTGCTGTTTCTGACGCAGGTACGGATATTGAGAATGCTTCTACTGAAGTTTCACCTATTGATATTTGTGATGTGTAAATTGTTGATGAAATTTCTTCATTTGTTTGTAGATCATAATATGTTACTTTTACTAATACTAATGAATCTGTTAAACTTGTTAGTTCTTCATCATCATTTGTTGCAGCTTGTAAATTCATACTGAACGTTCCATCATTTTCTAATGAGTGGCTTATTACTTGGACTTCTTCGTCTGTTGTTGCGCCTGGTACATCTTCAGTTAGTGACCAAACTGTGTCTGTATCATCGTGTGTTCCATCGCCATCAGTATCTGGACATCCAACACTATTTACTGTTGCATCTATAGGTGTTGCTGGACATAAATCATCACTATTTATTACTCCATCTTCATCTGAATCTGCGTTAGCGTCTAATTGAGACTCTGAACACCCATATTCATCAATTGAATCAGTAGCAGCAGTATTTGAACAAAGATCTGCATCATCTGAGACTCCGTCTGAATCTGAATCTAATTGAGACTCTGAACATCCTGCTTCATTTACAGTTGTGCCCACAGCAGTATTTGAACAAAGATCTTCATCATCTTGGACTCCGTCTGAATCTGCGTCAGATAATACAGTTATACTGAAAGATTCTGTTGCTGCATTTCCGTCGCCGTCTGATGCTTCAACCACAATAGTATATTGATTGTTGCCTCCATCTATGAATGAAGGTAATGTTCCAGTTATTACTCCACTGGAAGAATCTATAGAAAGTTCATTAGTTAAATCAGAAGCAGAGTCTAGTGCATAAACTGTGGGATTGTTTTCTGGATCTGTTGCTTCCACTTGCACTGTGAACACTGAGTCTTCTGGACGTGAAATATCGTCTATGGCTGTAATAGTTGGTGGTTGATTTGCAGTGTAAGCGCCGTATAATGCTGCAACTTGAGCTTCTGTTAGAGCTATGTCATATATCCTGATTTCGTCTAGTTTTGAATTCCATGGATCTCCGTAGAACTTAACTATTTGTTCGTCTGGTACCCAACTGGTCACTGGAACACCATCACTATTTACGCAGTCAGTAGTTATTCCATCTATAACATTATTTTGATATCTGTATTCATATGTCTTTTTATTATTTCCTTGATAATAGTGTTTGAACTCTTCTGTATCTTCATCCCAAGTCAAAACTATATTTATCCAGTTATCTGTTATTAGGTTTAACGTGTTGTCTGCTGCAAACACATAACCTGAAATATATTT
>JABIPN010000016.1 GCA_018698915.1 Candidatus Woesearchaeota archaeon | reverse complement strand
TATGCTCCACTTAAGGTTAGATTATTGACGTGTTACTCAGCCTTCCGCCATATCGGAATATAGACTTGCATGTCTGAATCGCATCCTGCTAGCAGTAGTCTCCCGCAGGATCAACGGGAATTCTTTATCGCTAGCTTGAAAATTTATTTAGTTTGGAATATTTGGGATACTCACTATCAAGTATCACTTCGCCTAATTTATACCAGTTAAATAACTGGCACACATTTTTGCTCATCAGATGAGCATGTGTCTCAGGCTATGCCTTCACAGAAATGTCAACTTCAGTTGACTGTACTTGTTTAGAAACATGTAGTTTATAAATCTTATTATTTTTTCATGAAAATATAAGCTCTAAGTATGCTGTTTTTCACACACTTAAAAAGAGTATTATGCGCGTGAAGGAATTGTTTTAGTGATTCCAAACAGCGATAAACTACTTACTAAAATTACTGCAAAGATCAATCCAATAATCATCTGAGGATTTGGAAATAACTCTGAAAACTTTAAAGTTAAAACTGCGCAAGTAATTCCTCGCGGAGAAGCTAACAAATAAAAATTATTGTACTTTACAAAATCTTTGTTTGAATATTTAAGAGATAAATATCTTGCAGCATAAACTAAAGCAAGTAATATCAATGCCATAAATAATACTCCTTTGATAATTGAAAAATCAATAATTGCTCCAAGAATCACAAAAACAAAAGTAACTAAAATTAATTCGAGTTCACCACCAAAAGATTTTACAATATTAGGTATTTTGAATTTTGAATTTCCAAATACTACTCCTACTGCAAGTGCAGTTGCAATTCCTGAAGCTCCTAACATTTCAGTTATTGCATAAGCTCCGAATAATGATCCAATCATAATTAGATGTGGCATCTCTTCCAGAGTTAGATGTCTTATTACCTCTAAAATCACCGCACCAAAAAATACTCCTAGACCTACACCGACAAATATATTGTAAAGTATTGTTTGTATTCCTTCACCAATCACTGACCCGGTAACTCCAATCGCATTACTATCAATAAGATTTACTAACACAATTACAAGAACTGCAGAGATTACAGTATTAAGTATCGATTCTATTTCCAAATATTCTGAAACTCTTGGTTTTAATTTAATGTTGCTGAGCACTGGACCTAAAATAGTAAGATCTGTTGAAGCCAGAAAACTTCCAAATAAAATTGCCAACAACCAATTAACGCCAAGTATAAATTTAAATGGAATTGCAACAAATAGTATTGTTAAGAATACACTCATTAGACCAAAAATAGACGGGCCTGCAAAATTCCTGAAGAGTGAACCTATTTTGATTTGAGAACCAGTGTCAAATAATACTAAAACTAATGCCAGAGTAATAAACGCAGTAACTGCTCCTTGACTTTCAGGAGCACCGGGTGAAAAGAGTGGTACTCCTTTGACTTTAAAATTTCCCAAAATTATTCCGAGAAATATTAATATTAAATTAAGTGGATAGCCTTTGACTTTAGACAAATGCTTCAGTAATGCTCCTGCAATTAGAATAAATCCAATTAAAGCAACAATCAAAGATGTTCCAGCCATTACTAATTGTATGTTTGATTTAATAAAAGCTTAACGTGCGATTTAGAAAAACAATTCTTTTAAGACTAGAACTGACAAAACAACCCAAATAACCCAATCCAAAAGGAGTTTCTTCAAATCAGATCGGTTTCTGAAATTCTTAACATATTTTTTCAATACACTTGGATAGTGCATCATGGTGTGTGCATACAAAAACATTCCTGCCATCATTCCTGCAAAGAATTGGACAAGCGTAATTTCTTGAAGCAAGTAATAAGCTAGAACAAAGAATGCACCTAAATAAAGCAATCTAAATGCTGTAAAATTCTTGAAGGTCTTCATCGAAAAGTCAATCCATTTCTTTGGATTCAAATTGAAGAAAACAGCCTTAACTAAAACCATTACTGCAATAACAGCTACAAACCATTCAAGTACACTGAGTGCCATACACAGAAAAAGTATTTCTAGTATTTAAAGTTAATCCAACCAATCTTTGTCTTTAATTACTTTTGGTAGATAGGTTTCGCCCATAAATTCAATTGTCTTGGAAACTAATGCATCGGATTCAATTTTATAACCAAAGTCAATAGCTTTCTGGATTTCATCTTGCCATTCTTTTTTCTTGAACCATTCATAATTCTTAATTTCCTTAAGTCTCTTCAAATCTTGTTCAGTTAATCTAATGAAATTTGATTTGGGAATTTTGAATTCTTTAACATCATCATGTTTCAATCCAATATATTTAGCATCAGGACATCCTGATTTTTCTGAAAAGAACGCCAAATTAATAGAACCTTGTTTGTAAACAGAATAAATATAATATCCGTACGGATCAAAATCGCAAAATACATAGACTGGAAGTTTTAGTTCTTTATTTAGACGTGAAACCAATCTTCTTGCAGATCTTTCTCCTTGTCCTTTTCCAGTTAATAGAATGCATTTATGTTTATCCCAGAATTTCATTTGATTTAGAACATTCCAAACTGCGAATTTTTCTACAACCAAAACAAACTTTGCTTCGGATTTTTTGAATTCCATAACGCTCGGTTCAACGTTTGCAGGGATTGCTGCTCCTGCTGTTCCCATTTTTCGACAATTAATTTCGTCGCCAGTTCTCAAATCTTTATAAGTTATTAATCCTGAAAATACTCCTTTTGGAGTTGGTTCAAGTCCTAACTCTTCACGTAAAGCATCAATAGAAACTTCAACATCTTCAATAATTGGATCACTCTCGTTTTGATTCTCAAATGTATTTTCCTTCAAACCCGCAATGGTCCGTTTCAAAATATAATAAAGCTGTCTTGTGGAAATACTTGGTTTATTTTGTTCAAGTAATTCTTTAATTTGTGCAGCAATTAAAGTTGTCTGCATGAATTTTCTTGCTTGTCCTACATTGAAAAAATTTCTAGTTTGTTTCTTATCGCCTAGTCGAATTAATTTATCTTTATCATCAAAATATGCATTACTCAATGTTCGAATTGGCATTGTAATTTCTGGATCTTTATTTTTCTGAATCTCTTTCTCAAGTTGTTCACCTAATTTCTTAAGTTTCTCAATAATTTCAGCTCTAATTTTACTTTTACTCATCTTCTTCTTCCTCTACATCCGCTAAACTCGCTCCGCTTGCATACATTGTTTCTGCAGTTTTCAATAATGATTTTTGAATTTTAGAAACACTTTTCTCTAAATCCTCTTTCTTTAATTTGTAAGAATCTTTTGAAATCAACTTCGCAACAGCTCCCGCAACTTCACCAGAATAACCAATAAACTTTTGTCGCTTTTCTTCTTCAAGTCCAGCTTTTCTCTGTTTCCGGACATATAAATGTAATGCTCTTCCCGCTTCTTGAATTGATAATTTAATCTCCTTGGATATTGCAGGATAATTAGAAACTGCAGCTTTACTTTCAGAAGTAAATGGCACCCAAGTAGATGCAATATGAATAACTATTACTGCAGGACCTGTAGGCATAGAACCACTTGAATTGTGTAATCCATAACTCTTCCAAGTTACACTTTTGAGACCTTTAGTTAGTGCGCAAGAACCTTCTTCATATAATAACGGAACTTTATTCGAAAAACGATTAAGTCTGGCTGAACCTTCGGTATCTAACTCTCCACCATAACCTATTGCAACTTCAACTTGAAAAGGGAAGCCTCGATAAACTGTTGGATTTCTTGAAACTGCTTTTACAAAATCTAATTCATATTCACTCTCTAAACTTTTTGCAAGAGCATCTGCTCCAATCGGACTTAAACAATCAGTGCTAGGATTCATAATCTTTGTAGTTTTAATTGCTTCATGTATTTCGTGTAATTGATCGTCACTCAATAATTTTGGCATAGTTTGACCATCAACTTTAGCAGTTCCCAAGATAGTTTTAGCAGTTCCGCCACCAACTTTATCAAAATCTTTAGTTAAGAAACTCTTCACATTTCTTGCTTTAGTATCTTTAGACATTCGCTTGAACAAACCAAATTCAACTCCACTTGGATGTGGTTTCAATTCTTTTGCCTTTCTCGGAAGTTTATCTACAACTCGTGGAAATTTATGTTTCTTTCCTTCAGGATCAGTATAAATAATACTTGCATGGGGATTTACAACAGCTGTTTGTTTGATAAATTCATATGGACTTTGTTTTGTGCCCACATATTTTCCTTCCATCTCAACTTCAACACGAGTCCCATGTTCTCTTTTCCAAGTCTTAACTTCTGAAGCAATCACATCTGGTTCATTTGTTTTAACATTAATATGCATTGTATATTCTCGAGCCTCTTTATCTTTCAAAGTTCGAGAAGTAATCTTAGCTGGTTTTCCAGTAGTCAATTGACCATATAAAATAACTGCAGAAATTCCAATTCCTTGTTGTCCTCTTCCTTGCTTTCCACCAATTGAACGAAATTTTGAACCGAATAATAATGAACCGAATGCCTTCTGAAGAACCTTTTCATTCAAACCCGGACCATTATCCTCGACAATCATCCGATATTTGCCTTTTTTCAATTCTTGAATCTTAACTTCAATATCTGGAAGTATATTTGCATCCTCGCAAGCATCCAAAGAATTATCCACTGCTTCCTTAACAGAAGTCAGGAGTGCTTTACTTGGATTATTAAATCCTAAAAGATGCCTATTCTTCTCAAAAAATTCAGCAACTGATACTTGTTTATGGTTCTCTTCAGCCATTAGTCAAGAAAACAGTACGCTATATTAAAAAGATTTCCCTTTTTCATTAATAAATCATCAAAAATGTAAGTATAATATATCAGAATCTGATTATTTTACAAAGGACTTATACTCGTTGATCTTGGATCCATCTAAACACGCTTGCGTGCTTACTTCCTTCTAAAATCATTTCAACTGCGCGTTGTGCTAAAGATACATCAACTGCTTTTCCAATTATTCCGACAGTTTTACCATAGATTGTTATTGCAGTTTCAGTAAGTTGCTCCAAATTTCTCCGTGCAGCACCTTTGCGACCAATAATTCTTGATTTGAGTGTATTTATTCGAGAACGAGATTTTGTATAAGCACTCATATCCAATATTTCAAGAGTATATTCTTCATCAAATAATAAATGTGCAATCTCTGGATTAAATCCGCGACCAATTGCTTCAACAACCAATTTAATACTTAACAATTTATCCAGATTCTTAGATTTTATTGTAATACTTCCGGAAGACGATACATTTAACTTGCAATAACCTTGTTTCTCAATAGTTTTCCTTTCACGACCTTTAGTACCAACTAACGCAGCAATTCGATCTTTAGGTATATTAACAACTTCACTATGCATATTAGAATTCATCCTGTTCAAGTAAATCTTTCAAATGCTTGTTTTTCCTCAACCACTTAACTTGAATTGGTTTATAATTAAATATAACATCTCCTTTTCTGTCACCTTCATATTCCCAAGGTTTGACAATTACTATATTTCCTGGTCGAACCCAAAGTCTTCGCTTTAATGCTCCCGGAACTCTACAAATTCGTTCTTTACCGTCTGAACAACGAATTCTTGACTTACCCATCCCTAATCGAACATCAACAAGTCCAAAAACTTCTTCGTTCCGAGGAAGTCTTACTTTGCCAACTTCTTCAGATTTATCATAAGCATGTCTTGAACGCTTTTTATGCTTCTTTTTTGCTTCAACCATATTATTTCCTCACCTTCTGCTTTAAAAGAATTGTTATACGTCTTTTCGGTCTATCCTTTTCATGATCCCAAGAATAGTTCCTAAAACTTTCTTTAGCTACAACTTCCATATGTTTCTTGATTCTTCGAGCAGCTTGTTTTGCTAATCGTTGATTTACAAGATAAATATCAACACCTTTCAACATAGGTTCAACTTTGGAAACTTTTGGTGCAGCTTCTCGAATATATTTCAAAGCTTCATCAACAAATTTGTCAGTATCTTTTGCAGCACGTACTTGGATTTTTGCAGTATAATCAATACCTTGTTCTCTAGAACAAGCTGGGCAACAATATTTTTTGATTTCAAATTTTCCATCAATAACTCTTTCAATGGTTTCACCTTTAATTGTTGAACGCACTAAAAGCTCTGCAGATTTTCCTTCATTTAGTAATTTTATATCAACTAACTGTTCATCTCCAGGAAGTCTTATTGATTTTTTAATTCGATCAACTAAGTAATCTTCAACTTGTTTAGCCGGACGAGTCCAAAATCCTTTATTGTAAATCATATCACACTTAACACATTGTAAAACGTTTTTTTGTTTCGGAATATTAAACTTAGATTCTTTAGAATAGCATAGACTACATAAACTGTCAACCAGTTTTTCAGTTTCTTTACCGCATTTAGGACAAAATCTACTCTTCAAACTCATAAATAAAACCCGCTTAAGCGATTTAAAAGTGCTTCGAATACTAAAGCTTAATTTTTGATAATCTGTTCACTCGCTCATCAGTTGATGGATGTGTTGAGAATAAATTCATCATACTTTTCCCAGTAAATGGATGAACTATAAACATGTGTGCACTTGCTTCACCACCAAGACGCATCGGAAAATGTTTGGAACCTTTTTCAAGTTTCTTTAAAGCAGATGCAAGTCCTTTCCAATCACCTGCAATTTTTGCTCCAGTTTCATCGGCTAAAAATTCTCTTGAACGTGAAATTGCCATTTGAATTATCCCGGCAATAATTGGAGTAATTATTGCTACTGCCAAAATCCCTACAATATTATTATCTCTGTTTCTATATCCTCCAAATATTGCAGTCCATTTAGCCATACTTGCCAAAAATGAAATAGTTGTTGCGATTGTTGCAGCAAGACTTCCGATTAAAATATCTCGATTCTTAATGTGACTCAATTCGTGAGCCAGAACTCCTTTTAATTCTTTATCATTTAATAGATTCAAAATACCTATTGTAACTCCGATTGCTGCATGATCTTGATTTCTACCTGTTGCAAAAGCATTAGGATTATGTGACGGAATTAAATATAATTTAGGTTTTGGTAAGTTAGCTTTCTTAGCCAAAACATTAACTAATCTGTGAACGTGTGCATATTCCTTAACCTCAAGCTCACGTGCACGATAAATCTTCAAAACTAATTTATCGGAATACCAATAAGCTCCAAAATTCATAACAATTGCAAAAACGAGTGCGATAATTAATCCTTGTTGTCCTCCCAAAAGACCTCCAACTAACAGAAATAGTCCTCCGAGCAATCCCAACAATAGTGCAGTTCTAAACTGATTAAACATTGTAATTATAAAAAGGCTTAAAATTAAAAAGCTTCTTAAATAACTTATGATGCTCAGATCACACCTCAGTTTTGGACTTCTTGCATATATAATCTTATTTGTAAATGCAGTTACGCTGCCCTTTCTTGGAACATTAAATCAACCAGGACTATTAGCAACAGTATTCTATCTAGTCGGATTAATTACTCCTGACATTGATTCTCCAAACTCCTTCATCTCACGAAAAGTTCGTGCAGCACACACAGTAACAAATATATTTTCAAAACATAGAGGATTTGTTCATTCAATATTCACAGGCGCACTTCTAACTTTAGGAATTGGTTTTTTACTTAGTTTGAAAGAATACGACCTTGCAATTGCTGGATGGTTTTTCATTGGATATCTAATACATCTTTTAACTGATGCTATGACTCCTCATGGAGTAAAACTTTTTGCGCCATTGAGTCCATATACTTTGAGGGGTCCAATAAGAACTGGTTCAACTCATGAAAAAGTGATTTCACTGCTTGTATATTCTGCAGCATTATTAATTATCGCCAAGAACTTCACAAATCTTTTATAGTTATTCTTCATAATGACTGTATGACTAAAGATTCTACAAAAAAGGATGAAAAATCCAAAACTAAAAGAAAACCAAAATTCATTCTAATCGGAATATTATTATTATATACATATTTGGCCTTCACAATTACAACAACTCCAACAGATCTTATGCAATATACTGAAAATCAAGTTTCATTTATGTTATCTGAAAATGGAGGTACAGCTCAAGCAAATTCAATAACTGCGCTTAGTGGATTATATTCAGTAAATCTTGATATTATCGTTAGTGGTCAAACTCAAAACATAGATGCATTCATAACTCCAGATGGAAGCTTAATGATTCTTGGTGATTCCTATGATATTGATAAATCCCTTGTATCAGGAGAAGAGTATGAAATTCCTCGAGCAGAAATTCCTCTAGGTGATCGAGAACTTACTTTAGGAAATCCAAATGCACCAGTTACATTTGTAGAATTCTCAGACGTAGAATGTCCGTTCTGTGAAAGATTTTATAATGATGGTTTAGCTGGAATTAAAAAATTAGTAGAACAAGGAAAAGTTTACTTTGTTTACAAACACTTTCCCATCCAAGGTCATAACGAAGCAATTCCAGGGGCACTTGCAATTGAGTGTGCAGCAGATCAAGGAAAATGGGTTGAAATGCACGACCTGATTTTTGAGAATCAAGACTCATTAGGTGCGTCACAATATAAATCCTGGGCAGTTCAGATTGGAATAGACGCAACTGAATTCAATAATTGTTTCAACAGTGAAAAATACTTAAGTAAAATCAACGCAGATTACCAGTTGGGACAATCAATTGGTGTAACTGGAACTCCAAAATCATTTGCTAATGGAATCTCAATATCTGGTGCTCAACCTTTCACAAGTTTTGAGAATATAATATTATCAGAAATTGAAGCAGGAAATGCGTAATCGTATAGAAAATATTATTGCCATTCTAAAACAAAAAAAATATTTAGCAATATCTATAATTACTTTTTCAGTATTTATTGGAATAATCAATTATTTTAATGATATTGAACAACAGCTAGGAAACTTAGGAAACTTTGCATATCTACAACTTGGAACAGATGTGATAATTGCAGCACTATTTGCAATCTTCATTGGATTATTTATCTTTCAGTATGATACTAAAAAAGAACTTAGTGAAAAGAAAGGTTTAGTTGGTGGAGCACTAGGTGTATTATTTTTTGGATGCGCAGCATGTAATATTACTTTGGCAGGATATTTGGGACTGGCTGGATTCTTATCTGTATTCCCTTGGTATGGTTATGAACTAAAAATTGTTGCACTAGGCGTATTATTAATTTCAATAGCAAGACTTTCTAAATTAACTTGCAGTGTTAAGTTGTAAAAGTTCACCGAACACTTCAACAAGATTTTTCTTAAATTTATCCAAGTATTTAGTTGGAAGCGCTGCACCTGAAGCAGGATCATGTCCTCCAGCATTGGCATTTTTAAAATCTTTAATTGATTGCTTAAGTAATTTATTCATTGGAACCTTGTATTCTTGACTACGTGCAGAAACTTTTAACTTAGCTCCAAAAACAGTAATTGTAATAAATGCTTTATTTAGTTCAGCAACTGAACGTTTATTTGAAACTACACCGCCTATAGAATAGCTAGGATCTTTAATGACTTGTATATTTAACAAACCGTCGTGAAAACTCGCTACTGGTTCTGCCATTTGCTTTGCAATCTCAGCATTAATATCATTATTAAGTTCAGCAAGCGGTGATTTTAAAATTTCTTTAGGTGTTGAATTAACTAACATTGCAATTGCCTCTTCAGTTCTTATTGGATTCACACTCGTTGCAGAGTTAATTATTTGAGCTATTTTTCCTGGCACAGTGTCATACCAATCTTCCTTAATTTCAAAATTATGATGCTTTAATATCTCTCTCAAGAATTCACCCCAAGTTTTTTGACCCATATCAGAAATTATTCCCACTGCAGTAATCCAACTAACATCTTCCAAATCAACAAAATTTGACATATAATCATAAACTAACTTTGCTGTACAATATTGATTTGACTCTTCAAAACCAATACTTTGCGGTTTTAAAACTGTAACACCTTCAAAAGGATCATTAGTCTCGTGGTGATCAATAACCATTACTTTCCGATTAACTAATTTACCCATTAATTCGTGATACATTTCAGCTGCAACATCTAAAAAAATTACATGAGATGGATTCCACGCAAGAATCTCTTCAGCAACATGTATCCTATTTCCTCGCTGAAACGGAACCCAATGAATATTATCTATTTTTAATCTTTGAAATGCCTTTAACATTAAAACCGTTGCAGGAATTCCGTCACCATCTTGATCAAAACATAAAACAACCCTGTCCTTTGCATTTATCTCTTCAACAAAACTCATGTACTTCTCAAATTTGTTCATGATTCCACTTAAACTCCTTCAATTAAAAACATTGCCCAGACTCGAGAAATTCTTAAAACCTCTCATAACTGAAAAGACCATGAATAGTTTTAACTTTCTTGGTTCAGAAGAAACAATTTTCTCTAATCCTGACGCTCTTGATCCAGACTTCATTCCAAAATTATTGCCACATCGCGAAAATGAACAACAATTTGTAGCAACGGCAATAAAACCATTATTTCATGGAAGAACAGGGATATCTTTAATTGTTAGTGGACCTTCCGGTGTTGGAAAAACTGTTTCAGTAAAGCGAGTCGTAATGGATTTAGAAGAACATGAAGAAGCCGATAATATTGCAAAAATAAATGTTAACTGTTGGAAAGCAAATACAACATACAAAGTATTACAAGAAATTTCACTTCAGCTTGGACTTCGATTTATTCAGAATCTAAAAACAAATGAGTTGATTAACAAAGTTATGGATCGTTTAAAACAATATGATGGTATTGTTATAGTTCTTGATGAAGCTGATAAAGCAGGTGATACTGATTTCTTGTATCACTTATTGGAAAATATAAAAAAACGAACAATAATTTTATTGACTAATGAACCAAACTTAAATGCTAAACTTGATTATCGGATTGTAAGTCGTTTAACTCCTGAAAATCTTGAATTCAAATCATATACTCGGGCAGAAACTTTTGATATTCTAAAGGAACGAATTAAATATGCATTCTATCAAGGTACTTGGAATGATAATGCATTTGAAAAACTTGCAAATGTTGCTTCAGGATATAAAGATATACGAATCGGACTTACATTACTAAAAATTTCAGGAGAACTTGCAGAACAAGACTCAACAAAGAAAATAACTCTTGAACATGTTGAAACAGCAATTCAACGAATTGGAAATATCAAACCTGCTGCTGTAAATAAAACTTTCAAAGTCGAAGAAAAATTAGTTCTAGAAATTTGCGAAACACATTCCGGTAAAACTACAGGAGAACTCTATAAAGAATATAAAATTGCAAGAGGCAAAAAATCAGAAAAAACATTTAAGCGAACTCTTAATTCTCTTGAAAAAAAGAGATTGATAAAACTAAAACCTACAGGTGAAGGATTTCAAGGTCGATCTTCAATAATTAACTACTTGGGCCCTGAAAGAAAACTTACTGATTTTTAAAAATACGCCCCTGTAAGACAAGGGCGCGGGCGCAGGTGTTAAACGGAGGAGTATATTTTCTGTGTAAGAGCAATTCTTTGATTTCTATAAATCACAGGCAAGTAATCTTCAGCATAGCCACCTCGGCCAAATATCTGTCTCAAATATGTTTTGATTTCCATACAAATAGAATAATTTCCAGCTTTATAATCGGCACAACAACTTGTCCAATGT
>JABIPN010000015.1 GCA_018698915.1 Candidatus Woesearchaeota archaeon | reverse complement strand
TGAAGCACGAGGTGCCTTTTCATGGAGAGATAATCTTGAATATGTATTAGAAATAGGTGAGTTGAAATATGAAAAAGGATTAACTTGGAAAGAGACTACTACTGTAATGAATGAAAAGTATGACAAAGATTGGGCAACTGCTACAGTCAGAATGGCATACCAGAGTAACAAAGATTTACTTCCTGACGAAGAAGAATAACTTTGTTTTGAATTAGCATATTGTAATTAACCTTATTAACATCTAACACAATAATTATTCATGGTCACAAACAAACAAGTGGCAGAGAAATTGTATCAAATTGCTGACTTATTAGAAATTATAGATGTTCGTTGGGAACCTCTCGCCTACCGAAGAGCTGCACGTTCTATTGAAGATGAATCTCAAAATCTAACTCAACTCTACAAACAAGGTGGAATTAAAGCAATAATGGAAATTGATGGAGTTGGAAAAGGTATTTCCGGAAATATTGAATATATGCTCAAACACAAAGGAAAATCTGACAAATTCAACAGTCTAACAAAGGACGTTTCGAAAGGAGTTCTTGACATTCTCCAAATTCCCGGTATGGGTCCAAAGAAAGTAAAGCGACTTTACCAAGAACTAAACATAAATTCAATAGCAAAATTAAAATCTGCTGCAAAGACAGGGAAAATCCAAGAGTTAGAGGGTTTTGGTAAAAGAACTGAAACAGAAATTCTGAGTAATCTAACAAGAAAAAAGAAATCTCAAAATAGAATTCCAAGAAAAGATGCGCTTCCAATTGCAAAGAAAATAATCGCACGACTAAAAAAACTAAAGGAAGTTCAAAAAGTAAATTACATGGGGTCACTAAGAAGAAAGAAATCAACAATTGGAGATATTGATATTTTAGTATCTTCTACAAAATCAAAGAAAGTAATGAATTTCTTCACAAAAATGCCTGAAGTTGTAAAAATTATTACAAATGGCGAAACAAAAAGCTCAATACTATTTGACGGATTCCTACAAATTGATCTCAGAGTTGTTCCTCCCGAATCATATGGAGCTGCAGCACAATATTTCACTGGAAGCATTGAACATAATATTATTCTAAGAAAAATTGCAATCAAACAAGGCTACAAACTTTCAGAGTGGGGAATCTTTGACAGAAAAACTAAAGAGCAAATTCCAACAAAAACTGAAAAAGCAGTTTATAATATTATTGGATTCAAATTAATCCCTCCAGAAAAAAGAATTGGTGGAAAGGAGTTTGCTACTTATTCATTAAAGAAGAATTAATAACCTTTAACTCACAGAAAATTCTATGAAGCAATCTGACGTTATCAAGTGGTACTCTCGTCCAGACGTAGCCCTGGCAATAGCTCAATCTTCCGAGAATAAAGAAGTTGCCATTTTGCTTAACAAAGGAAGTTTTGGAAAAAGACCACAAATATTACAATTCCCTGCCGACGTAAAATCATTTGCAAGAAAAGGTACTACTTCATTCCATATTTCTGTAGAAAACTTTTCTGACCCACTAAAACTTTCTCCGGAAACTACTGAATCAGAACTAACTGAATTGAGAGAAGGTTGGGATTTAATAATTGATATTGATTGTCCTTGGTTTGACTACTCAATAAAAACAGCTCAACTAATAATTGAATATCTGAAAAGTCTTAATGTAACTTCAATTGGACTAAAATTTTCAGGAAATAAAGGATGGCATATTTCAGTTCCTCAAGAAGCATTTCCAGAAAAAATATTAAGAGGTAAAATTTCAGTCAAAAAAACATTCCCTATACTTCTTGAAAGAATTTTGACAAAAATGAAAAATGAACTTAATGAATATCTAAATACTTCAAATCAAAGTTACTATGAAAAAGACATAAGTACTTTATTAAAAGTAACAGGAAAAACACGTAAAGAAATTTCAATAGGTAACAAAATTGATTATCTAAAATTAATGGATATTGATCTTGCGATAGCAAGTCCAAGACATCTGATTCGTAGTCCTTACAGTTTACATGAAAAATCAGGACTAGCTTCAATTGTAATTGATCCGGAAGAAATTTCATCTTTCAAAAAAGAATTTGCAAAACTAGAAAACATAAAGGAAACAAAACCTTTCTTCAAAAGAGCTCAAGCTAAAATTGGAGAGGCAAAAAAACTTTTCGCAGGAATTACTATGGAAGAACTTGAAGAACAAGAAAAAAGGACCTTCAAACGTTCTTATAAACATGTAAAATTAGAATTGAATGAAGAGTTATTTCCGCCTTGCATGAAACGAATTCTAAACGGTCTAGAAGACGGGAAAAAACGAGCAGTATTAGCATTGATTAATTTTTACAAAAACTTCGATATGGATTGGGCAGAACTGGAAGATAAGATTTATGAATGGAATAAGAAAAATTCACCTCCGTTAAAGACGGGTTACATAAGAAGCCAACTAATCTGGCATAGCAGACAAGGTAAAACTATTCCTCCTCCAAACTGCAAAGAACATTATAAAGGAATCGGTGTTTGTTTTCCAGATTCAACATGTAAACGCATAAAGAATCCACTAAACTATGTCTCGATAAAATTAGGAAAACCTAAGAAAAAGAAATCTTCCTCTCAATCATAATAATATACTTAAATTGTAAACCAACAAAGTAATCTATGGTTGAAACATTCAATTATGAAGACATTTATGAAATTTTAAGAAATGAAAAATTTGCATCAGACTTACAAGAATTGAGTAAAGAAGATCTTAGGAAAATTAAAGTATATTTCAAAGAAAAAATAAAATCCACTGAGGGACAAAATCAATCAACAAATTTATTTGCATCACACAATCGTGCAAAAAGTCAATTAGAAGTTGATAACGCAACTCGTGTTGTGAAGGATCTTCTCGAGCAACGAGAACGAAAATTAATAAATCGCGCAGTATTCAATAGTCGGATTGATAATTCGATGAGAGATACAAGCAATATGCTTGAAATTGAAGAAGAGTTATATGATCAACTAGTATTTGTATTAAAAAGATTTAGACAAGGATTTTTAGCAACAATTGATAATGAAGGAAATTATCCTAGCCAAATTATTCAACCATTAAAACTAAGGAAAGATGTTAATGTGAAGGAATTTATCGAAAAAGGGAAAAAATCAGTTGAAAAGGAATTTAGAGAGGCAATTGATAAAAAAGTAAAGGAATCTAAAAAACAGGAAATAAAATTAGCAGAATTTAAAATAAAATCTGATACGCCTGAATTTTTTGGCCCGAATATGAATAAATTTGGTCCTTACAAGGAAGGTGAAAAAGTAAACTTGCCAAAAGAAATTATTAAAATTCTTGAATTACAGGAAGATTCCAAAGAAGTTATAAACACCTCAGAACAAAGCAAGAGATCGCAAAACAACGCACTAGAGACTGAAAGTGTGTCCGAAGCACTTAAAAATAAAGCGCTTCCAAAAAGTATAGAGAAAAATGAAGTTTCCAAAAACAGTTCGAACATATTGTCCGGCGAAGGATTGTCAGAGTCATCAGAACTTCACAATGAAGCTGATGAAAAACAAACCTCGTCCGAAGACAAAGAAAAACGCATTGAACAAAGGAGCTAGAAGAGTTTTCAAAATTATGGCGGGTTATGGCGGAATGCCAAGATCTAAAGCCGCAACAAAACACAAACAAACAACAAAACCGACATTTTTATTGACTTGTGAGAAATGTGGAAAAGCATATCCGCGAGCATATAGTAGATTAAAGAAGGTGAATCAAGTATAATGAAATCATTAAAAATAACTAATTCAAAGTTCCTGAAAGTTAAATGTTCTAAATGTAAGAATGAACAAATTATCTTTGAAAAAGCAGCTAGTAATGTAAATTGCTCAGTTTGCAAAGAAATATTAGCAAAATCAACTGGTGGTAAATCAAAAGTAATTGCTAAAATAATTAAGGAACTATAATCAAACTTATGTATCTTAGAGATGAACTACCTGAAGTTGGAGATTTTGTAATCGCTACCGTAGATAATGTATCTGCACATAAAGTCGAACTAAACCTTGACGAATATAAAAAACTTAAAGCAGTATTACACACAAAAGAAATGCATCGAAAACAAGTTCGAACTTTAAGAGTATTTTTTAAAATTGGAAGAAAAATTGTTGGAAAGGTTATCCGTTCAAACGCTTCAGGAATTGATCTATCCATACGAAAAGTTGGAGCTGGTCAAGAAAAAACTAAAGAACAAGAATGGAAAAATGAAAAAATTGCTGATGAAATTATAAGTTTTACTGCAAAACAAGCAAAGGTTGATTATGATAAAACTTTTGAGAAGATAGGAAAACCTCTATTGAAAAAATATGAATTGATATATCCTTTTTTCGCAGAAACTGTTTCTGATACCACGCTTTTGAATGAACTAAAGTTAGATAAAAAACTTAAAGAAACATTATTATCAATTATTAAAAATCGAATTAAAATACCTACTGCCAACTTAAAATTTAAGGTGATTATGGACTCAAAGGCACCAAATGGACTTGAAGAAATTAAAAAGGTGATTGGAAGTGCAGAGAAATTTGCAGAGAAAGAAGGTGGAGACTTAACCGTAAAATATATTAGTGCGCCAGAATATAGATTTGAATTTAAACATAGTGATAGAAAAAATGCAAGTAAAATTGTTGAAGACCTATTCAATTACTTATCTAAACAATTAAATAAAGTAACTGGAAAACTTGAATTCACGGAGATAAAATAATGGAACGTTGGTTAGTTAAAAAAATAAATAGTCCTCCAAAACTTAAGAATCCTGTCCTAATTGAGGGACTACCTGGAATTGGAAATGTTGGAAAAATTGCGGTAGACTTCCTAATCGATCAATATGATCCTAAACTTATTTATGAAATTTATTCATCAAGCTTTCCTCATTCAGTATTTGTAACTGAAAATAATTTAATTGAAATGCCCACAGTTAGAATCTATATTGTAAAGAGAAAAGATAGAGATTTGATATTACTTGCAGGAGATATACAACCAGTCGATGAAGAAGCAAGCTATCAATTTAGTAACTTAGTTGTTGAACATGCAAAGGCCTTAGGATGTAACGAGATAATTACTCTTGGTGGTCTTGGAATAGCCGAAGAACCTAAAAACCCAAAAGTTTACGGTGCTGCAAACTCTGAAAAGATTAAAGAAATTTATGTTAAAAAGAAGACTAAAATTATATTTAACAAAACAAAAGCAGATGCAATTGTTGGAGCAACAGGATTAATATTAGGGATAGGTAAACTTAATGATATTGATGGTGTTGGATTAATTGTTGAAACCTTTGGACACCAATTTCATATTGGTCTAAAGGAAGCAAAATCTTTACTTACAATTCTAAAAGATGTACTAAACTTAGAAATTGATTTGAAAGACCTAGATGAAGAAATTACAAAGAAAGAAAGAATTTTCAAGAAAGAGAATAAAGTACTTACTCGTACAGTAAAAAGAATGTCTGGTAAAGCTGGAGATATGAGCTATATTGGCTGATATATCTCTTTTAATTTTTTCAAATCTGCAACAAAAGTATCTCGTAAAGACCGATTATATATTGTAGCTGCAGGATGATAAGTTGGAAACAATTTATACTCTTTATCTCCCAATTTAATATCAATCAAATTCCCTCTACTTGCTGAAATTGATCTCTTACTAATATTTTCAAAATCTCCATTAGAAATTAAATATTTAGTTGCATGAGTACCTAAAGAACAAATAACTTCTGGAGTCATAGCCTCAAGTTGTAATTTTAAATAAGGAAAACAATTCTTTGCTTCTTCAAGTTTAGGATCTCGATTCTTTGGAGGTCTACATTTTACCACATTAGTAATATAATAATCATCTTTAGAATATCCAAGCGCATCTAAAACTTGCCTCAATACCTGTCCGGATCGACCAACAAATGGCTTTGATTGAATATCTTCATTTTTTCCTGGTGCTTCACCCACAAAAACAACTTTTGGATTGTCAATTGCTCCATCTCCGACAACAACATTGGTCCTATTTGCAGATAATTCAACACAAAAAGTGCAATTTCTTAAAATCTCGAGTGAATAATTCATAAGACCTCTTGGTAGACAAAATTTATAAATTTAATTTCCGATAATTGTTAAACTTTTAGTTATACTATCTGAAACTAAATAATCCAGCGTAATTATCATTCTTTCAGAATAATCACCTCTTGTTGAAGAATAAGTTTTAGTTAAAGGTATTGCGCATGAAACTGATGCTGCACCAGTTTCATCAAGTTGGATAATGTTTGGTTCTGCCGAAACTTCACAATAAGTATATATCTCTGATCCGCCAATAACTGATTCACTACCTACTTGTATGGACTTTAATCTAATTGCAGAATATCTGGGTTTGTCAGTATTAGTACAATCAAGCCTATCGTTAACCAATGTTGAAGTAGTTATTTGTCCGGTTGAATCATCTGTAATATATGACTCGAACTTGTCATTGCCATAACTTGAAATAAATATAATGATATTTGAATTAATATTTGTATTTCCTGAAACTAAACTGGTTTCCTGCTCAAATCCAGAAACTTGAACTGGTGCTGCTTGATTTACTACTGATTTCATTTCATTTGAACTGCAAATATCACTCGTTATATCTTTTGCAACACAAATATCTAGTGTAGCAATTGTATTATAATAATAACAAGAGTTAATTGAGATTGGTACAGTTATGTCTTCTCCGCGTACTGTACTACTAATATAATTCAAATTACTGAAATAAAATGCATTTGAATCTCCTTCTACATCTTTATCTAATGCTTTCATTAACATCCGAGTATTTGTAAATCCATTATTTCCATGAACTGTTTGTAACGAATTAGATTCAGGATTGAAATCAAACTGGTTAGTATTACTCATAGTTAATAATACATCGCCTGGAGTTAGAGAATATGATCCTTTGTTTACGACAGTAACCTCTAAGTCAAATTGTGATCCTAAACTTATTTTAGGTGGAAGCTTTGAAATATCAAAATCAACTCCGGCGTTAGATTGAGTTATTCCAGTCCCAAAATCGGACCCCCCTCTTGAACCGCCAGTACATCCACTGACAAATATTAATAGTAAAAAAATGAAGAATATGTTTTGAATTTTCATAATTATTATGGACAGTTAGGCGCCTGATCAGGCAATGCATTAATTATGGTTCTAAATATGTCTGTTTGAGTATAAGCATAACTAAATTCAATATCAAGATCTCCTTCATACTCAAGATCAGATTCTTGTTCAATTATGAATGAAAATCTTCCTGTACCCGTTGAGTCCAAACGGAAACTTAAATCGTCAGATATTCCTCCTTCATAAATCAAATTATCTATTTCAGCACCATCTAACATAATACTATCAATATACACGACATTTTCCTCGGATCTAGAAATCTCATCACACGATTCCAAACCACCTTCAACATTTTTATCAAATACAGTTCCTGGACCCATATTCTGAACCTTTACTCTAAATCGATACTTTGGATTTCCATTATTTTCTCCTGCCGGACTTTGTGCAAATTCAGTAACTGCTATTGGTGCAATTGTATTTGTGACTGTCTTAAATCCTGAAGGTGAACATATTCCATCTCCTGTGCCGGAGATTTCAACAAAACATGCTGAAGCTGAAGCAGTAGTACCATAACTATAGCAAGACTTTGCATGAACACTTAAAGTTAAATCATTCTCAAGATCATTATTATAACACGCACTATCTGAAACCGTTATTACTTCTTGTCCACTAACTATTGTTTCATCACCAAAAGAACTAATTGCATCCATATCTTCACTTGAAGATTGTTTCAAATCAGTTTCGTCCAAACCCAAAACTGTCGGATTTATTCCTTTTATTTTCAAAAAATAATCTCCTGAATCAACATTATAGTCTCCTTTATTCTCTACTAGAAATTGCATAGGAATTAATTCTCCCTCATAAACTGATGAAGGAAGTGAACCTGCATAAGCACTAGTAGACATACCTTCGGAACTTACTGGAGTGGTAGTTGTAGCTTCGTCTCCTGTACATC
This sequence comes from Candidatus Woesearchaeota archaeon, assembly GCA_018698915.1. Taxonomy (GTDB): domain Archaea; phylum Nanobdellota; class Nanobdellia; order UBA10117; family ARS21; genus JAAZWY01. The sequence goes on along the minus strand of JABIPN010000015.1, from coordinate 26,986 downwards.
CACTTAGAAAAACTAATGCTATGACTATAAAAACAAACATTCGTCGCATAAATATCAAATGCCCTCCTCCTTTTTATATGTTATGCTGAATCTAAGCTATAAGCCTGTGGAAACTCGTCCGGAGTAACTCTTAACATTAAATTATTTCTAGAAGTATAATTATAACTAATTTCAGCTTCGACCAAAATTCCTTGATACTTTGATCCTGCTAATACTTCTTCTGGGACAAACATCTGAACATCATAATTTACTACATCTCCTACACTAAGCTTTTTGTCTGCACGTAACGGATTTAATCTAAATTTGGCATACCCATCCTCAGTACCGTTATAGATAAAATTACCGCTTCTTTCAAAACCAGACGTATCTAATTCATTACATTCATTTCCTGCTAAAACTTCCCATTGTTCACCTTCGACTGCTCGCTCTGGTAATTTTGGAGGATTACCACATAAGAATTTAATTCCTGGATCAACAACCTGAATCCATAATGTTGCATCGGCTACTTCAATTGCATAACCTCCCGCTGCATTCATCTTAAAACTTACTCCCAAATCAACTACGCTCGGTGTATAGTCTAATGAAGATGTTGGCGCAATGAAATCATAAGAATTGGTTGATCCAATTCCTAAACTAACTTTACCATCTGAATAAGACTTGGAAATTATGAACTCGGACAAACCTAAGGTGTTAATAGGATCAATCTCTTTGCTGGAAATGGCTCTATCAATTATAAAGAACTGTTTCTGAGCAGTAGCACGAGTATCGTAGGATAAGTCAACATATATCGGAATTGGTTTTCCATTAGGATATTCAGGTTTACCTGAAGATAAAGTAACTTCGTCTTCATTTAATGAAAGTCCTGCATGAACACAAGATATTTGCTGATTATATCCGCTTCCAACTTCAAAAGTATTATCACCTTCAAGCGGCGTTGCTCCAGGAATATTACAAACCCATTCTGAGGAACACCATTCTTTTTCAAAACACTTGAGTTCTTGAATCTCTTCATCAAATGCCTCTATACCACTAGCTTCCAAAGCTTCAGAATATTCTATTCCTATGTCAGTACAATCATTTAAATCAGTTATTCCTAACAGGTCCAACCAACTTCCGCCCTTAAAAAATACAACTTTCTCTCCTTTCACTGTAGCAGTAAATGGAGTATTTATTTCCTTTGCAGTACAACTTTGCGTAGCACAAGAAGAACATACCGTATCTGAAATAATTGGATCTATTGAAATTTTTATTTTTGAATCTTCAAAATTGCTCAAAAACAAACTTTTAGTTTCAAGATTTGCTAAAAACTTCAAATCTTCAGCACTGCCTCCATAAGAGGTGTAAGATATCTTTGGACTACGTAAATTACTTATCGAGGATCCCGCGCCACGATTTATTACACTGCTATCACTAACCGCCTGTGATTTGAAAACAACACCACCTTCAGTATTGGTGGAAAGAGACCCAAATAATCCACCTAATAATCCTGTCTGCGTATCTGTTGCAAATTGTTGACGTTCAGCTAAAAGTCCTATTTGAACTTCAAGTTCAGCTATAGAACATCCTGGTGCAGATAAACCTACAGAGGTTTGAATATTGCTCTGAAAATCACAAAGAGTAGGACTAATCATAGTACCAGTAACTGGAGTTATAATTGGAACGTATCCTGTATAAGCGACAGTCAACGCCATACTGAACCACATCCATAATAACGGAAATACTATAAACAGATGAACAAAAAATTTTCCAATATTTGATTTGTCACTATTCCATTTTTTAATTATCCAGAATCCAAACCATCCATTCAAGAAAAACCCAGTTGTATTTTTTACTGCGACAAGTGCATAATCAAAAAGAAATGAAGGGATTCCTGGAAAAGTAAGAAGCACCGAAATCCAACTTATAATTCCCCAAATTCCATTAGCAATCCAGGTAGGAATAATTAATGGCAAACCGAAATTATAACCCATTACTGCAAATAGGAAAACAATCAAAAATTTGGAAATAAAGGCAAATGGTGCTGATTTTACTCCTGCAAGTGTTTCTCTGCCAATGAAACCTACAGGTTTCTTTACGGGTTCTGGTACGGCCTCTGCTGCAGCTTTGATTTTATCTTTTCTTGCAATAGCTTTATCTCTGGCCCAGTCTCTAACTCCCATTTAAACTAATTCCAACTTTGCCGAACTTAAAATTAAATCATCATCCGAAGCAAAAGAAATGGTATTTCCTCCATAAACTAAATAATTACAAACATTGAATGAAACTTTGCCTGGACTAACCGAATAAGCCTTTGTAAATCCATTAATATCGATTATTAATTCATCAGAGTTTCCTCCACTTTTTACAACTTCAAGAATACAATTTGCTCGACCTTTAACTATTTTTCTTGCTTGCAAGTCGTTAAGTCTAAAGAAATATTCTTTATCACTTTCTACTTTTTTAGTTTTAACAGATAAATCTGAAAATAACACCTCATATACTGATTGCTGTCCAATACTAAAGGATAACTGATTACTTCCAACACTAAACAAATCATCAGAAATTTGGGCAGTTAATACTGTAGCTGAAGGCACTTTATTGTAAATAGTCTGACCATTCAATTTGATATTTAATGGATTATTTGTTGAAGAAGTTCGTCTAACTACTGCATTTAATGTTGCGGAAGACACCTCACCACTACCAATATTGAAATCATAATCATGAACTAAATCTTGACCTAATTTATCAGTTCTGAGTAAAACATTTGTAAGCCCGAGCTTTGCAGAAGAAAATATATTAAATCCTTTCTTATCTAAAACAATCTCCAAATTATTATTTCCATTATACATTGAAGTTGCAGGTAAATCTATATTTAGAAAATTACCAACAATTGGTTCGGCAGAATATATTTGATTGCCATTAAGAAGTACAACAAGATCTCCTTTACCTGCTGCATTCTGAACAAAAAAATTAAGACTCATACCTACTGTGTTTGTATCCCATTCGGGAATAAATGAATAAGCTCTACTATCTTCACTAAAAACACCAGAGGATAAATCAAGTTTACTTATTAGTACCGAATCTATAGAATGAACTTCAGAATCAAGTTTGAAATTATCAATACTATATATCTTTGAACTACTCGAACTAGTTTTTGTTTCAACATCGCCCGGAACAATATCCATTATAACGTCTCCGTCGCCTGTTTCTATACTATCAAGTAATTCATTACGATCTAATTCAGGTAATGAGAGTATAAATAATAAGAATCCTGCAAGTAGTACTAAAATAACAACCGTACCTACTGGGCTGGCTTCTCTAGACTCCCCTTTACGACCAATTAGCATGATTGTAAACTAACAAGCTTTTAATATATAGTTTTTGTTCAAAATAGTATGCTTGTACAAAATCTAGATCAGAAAAACAGTCGCCTTAGCGTAAGAATTGATAGTCTCGATGACTTGGTTTTCCTAAAACAAATAATAGAATCTGGAGATTTTGTAACAGGTAGAACTTACCGGAAAATTAAACTTGGAGAAGAAGGATCAAGACAGAAATCAATTAAAAAAAGCATTAAAATAAAAATTAGGGTTGACAAATTAGCTTTCGATAGGTTCTTACGGATACATGGAACTGTAGAAACAGAAGTTGAAGGGGTTGCAATGCATTCTGCACATTCAATTGAAGTCGGAATGGGAACTGAATTAGAAATAGAAAAAGAAAATTGGAAAAAATATCAATTAACACTTATAAAAAATGCAGAAGAGGCTTCAAAGGCTCCAAAAGCGCTAATTTGTGTATTGGATGATGAACAGGCTAGTTTCGCACACATAACTTCTTCAGGTTATACAAAACTTGGAAGAATAAGTTTGCGTTTATCAAAAAAACGATATGAAGAACAAAAAAATCAAGGTTACAAAGATATACAACGAGTTGCCAAAGAAATCGATAGTAAATTTAATGATCGAAAAGTTGAAATGATAATCCTTGGCAGTCCTTTATTCTGGAAAGAAATTGTAAAGAAACAATTAGATGAGGATTTTCCTGAAACTGCAAAGAAAGTACATTTGAAAGACGTATCTTCAGGTGATGAAGATGGAATTCGTGAATTAATTAGTGGAAATGCATTGGATAAAATAATCAAAAACAGTCAATTGAGTCGTGAAGAAGACTTAGTTAATGAGGTTCTAACTCAGTTAGCAAAAAACTCTAAATTAATTATTTATGGTGTAAAGGATACTGAACGAGCAGCAGAAGCCGGTGCTGTTGAATCCATTTTAATTTCAGAATCTCGACTTGATGGTTCTGAAAAAATAAAAGAATTAATTGATAATGTAGAAAATTCCGGTGGAACTGTTAATCTAATTTCATCATCTTCTCCAGCAGGCAAAAAGTTAAATGGATTAAAAGGTATAATAGCTAAATTAAGATATAACTTTGAATAAAATGACTACTAAAATTAGACAGGTAAAAAAAGAGATAATTGTTTTTGACTTTGACGGAACTCTTATTGATTCAACACAAGAAATAGTTGAGGCATACAATGAATCATTCTCTAAAAATAATTTATATCGCGTACCTGCAAGATTAATTAAACAAAACTTAGGTAAATTCAGAGAAACAATCATTAAAAAAATATATCCTTCATTGGGCAGTCGTAAAATAAGAAAAATTGCTGAAGATCAAGGAAAACTATTAGATATTAGTAAAGCACAGGCAAAACCAAACGTTGTCGAAACCCTTACTAAACTTAGCAGGAAATATACTTTAGCAATTGCATCAAATGCAGAACACAAAACAATAGTAAAAACACTACAACATTTAGAAATTAATCCTAGATTTTTCAAAGCAATAGTTGGTATGGATAACATAAGTCATAGAAAACCAAGCACGGAAGCATTGGAAAAATTGGAACGTGCACTTGGATCAAAAATCAGAGCCGTTGTTGGAGATACTGAAACTGATATTCAAATGGCAAAATCATATAATGTGCTTGCAGTTGCAGTAGTTGGAACTAGAAGTTACAAAGATTTGCTGAAAGAATATCCAGATATTATTGTAAAAGATCTCTCTGAGTTATCAGAACTTATATAAATTCCAGTAATAATATAATTACATGGCTTTTAATGAACGAAAGGTTGTAGAATTAGGATTAACTGGTTTTCTCGTTATGTTATCAATTTACATATCTTGGAATCTTTTAACTCCTTTAGTTTTCGGAATGCTTTTCGCATATTTTGCCTTTCCAGTCCATAAAAAACTTAGAAAAAAAATCGGGAGAAATATTTCTGCAATCGCTATTTGTGTATTCTTTGCAGCATTACTTCTTGCAATAATAAATTATGGAATTATATTCATAAGAAATGAAATTTGGGTTATGTACTTAAAATTAAGATTGAGTTCAATATCAATATCTCCTCAGATTCAAAACATAATAGATTTGGGTGCTGATAAAATTATAACAAGTTTATCCGCATTAATATCACAAATACCTTCAATAATTATTCTAAGTTTTATATTCTTCATAACACTATTTTATTTCTTAAGAGATGGGGAACGAATTACTGATTGGTTTGAATTAAACTTTCCGATGCCTAGACGAAAGAAAATACAGGTTTTCAATGGAATAAAGAAAAATGTTGATGCATTTGTCCATGTTACTGTATTGATTGGAATTATACAGGCATTAATTGCAGGAATTGGATTCACTATATTTGGTCTGGGCTACCCTGCAATTGCGGGAGTTGCTGCAGGATTGCTTTCATTGTTACCTATTGTTGGACCTTATTTTTTATATGCCGGAGTTGCTGCATTTTTAATCTTTAGTGGAGCTGCCGGAAAAGGAATTAGTATATTAATCTATGGAATTGTTCTAGGGAGCGTTCTAGATTACGCAGCAAGACCTCTTCTTTTAGGGAGGAAAGCAAAAATACCTCCATTAATAATGTTTATTGGAATTTTTGGAGGACTCAGCACATTAGGTTTAATTGGAGTACTAATCGGACCAATAATCTTAACAATAGCCTTAGCATTCTTTAAAGATATAGGAAGAGACTCATGAAACTAGGTGAAAAAATAATGAAAAATAGTAATACTGTTTATATGACCCTATTATTAATTGGTGTTTCGGTGTTGGGAATTTTTTCATATGCGACCTATATATTTTATCAAATAGTTCAAGGAACTACGCTCATTGGTTGGACTTACTTAGTTGCTGCACCAAATCTATTTGCAATATTACTTATATTAATGCTCCTTTTTGTTGGAAAAGAACAAGCATCCAAAGAAGTTGCAGATTTTCTAGGCGGAAATTAATTCTTCAAAACTAATTCCTAATTCTTCAACATCTTTCTTGGAAATTGCATAATCTCCTTTCGGAGTTTGTCTCAGTTTAAACAATTCAAAAAACGTCCACTTTGATGAAAATTTTACGGCAAGAATTGGCTCAGCACCAAAAGTTCTTGAAAATTCAATTAACTCAGTAATTTGATTCTCTCTGAAATATTGAATATCTTTTTTTGTAGCTTTAGCCTCAACAGCAATAGTTCTGGTTCCGTTGCTGGCTAAGACATCTGGACAAGGAAAACGCGAAGATCCTGAACCCGCAACTCGAATGGATGCAAATCCTTCCTTCCAAAATTTGGAAACTAATTCTCTTTCTGCATTCGAACCTTTTGCTTTCATTTAACAAAAACCTCAACAATATCTCCGTCTCTACATTTGTGTTCAAGACCAACTTGCTGACCTTTAAATTTCGCACTTGGACCTTCAAGTTTTGCATACCTAAATCTCTGAACAAAATCTTGATGAATCATTCGTGCAACATCTTCTACAGTTGAACCTTTTGAAAGAACTATTGGATTCGGAGCAATCTTTCCATCAGTTTTTGTCTGAACTCGAATTTTATTCATCTTTTTCCAAAGCTTGGGAATTAAATCAGTTGAAAATTTATTTCTAGATAATTTAATATAGGGAATTCTAACTTCAAAACCTTCAGACCTTTCTCGAGTCTTGGTCAGAATAATATTGGCCATCGCCAACTCAGCAACAATCATATCAAAATCTGCTTTGCTACTTGCAAGAACAATTGCAACATCTGCATTTCGAACAACACTTAAATATTGACGACCATTTTTACTATTGTAAAATCCTTTATATATTCCTGGAACTTCAATCCCTTGAATTTTAACATTTTCAAATGTAATCATTTTATGAACTGGTTCAGAAGTTGTATATTCGTATTCGGCAATTTTTACATTTTTTCCAGAAAGCATTTTCAAAAGAGTTGACTTTCCTGTATTTGTTTTTCCAAAAATCGCAACTTGGCCTGCACCCTCTTTCCTAATTGAAAATGATTTTGCACCTTTACCTTGTTTCTTTTCAAACTCAACCTGTTCCTGAAGTTTTTTAATCTGTTTCTTTATCTGAGCTTGCTGTTTCTCAGTTCCTTTATGTTTAGGAATCATTGACAACATTTTTTTCAACGCCTTAACTTTTTCAGTAGTCGTTTTAGCATCATTATATTCTTGTTCAGCATTAATGTACTCAAACCCAACATTCATTGGCATAACTAATTCTAAGAATAATGATTTAATAGCTTAGCTATTTGACATAAACAAAAACCTTAAAATAGCATATAGTAAATTTTATTTCACAATGAATGAAGTTTTGACTTTAATTTATGAAATGACTTTGTATGTTGTTGTGACTTTCGGGTCGGCAGCACTTATAGTTATAACAGGAATAATTCTTGGTAGAATTCTTGGTAGATTAACTAGTCGTGCAATAAAGAGCATCAATCTTAATGGAAATTTAAGACGCGCATTGGGAATAAAATCAAAACCCGAGATTTTAGCAGAAAATATAGTAAAATATCTAATTATTGGAATTGCAGTTATTGCTGCATTAATTCAAATTGGTGTGGCAATATCAATTATGAACTTTATATTGGTAATTATTGGTGGAATATTATTAATTTCATTCACTTTAGCACTTAGAGATTTCATGCCAAATATTTTTGCAGGACTTTATTTAATTGCAACAAAGAAACTTAAGAAAGGCGATTCAATAAGATTCAAAGATTTTGATGGAATTGTTACAAAAATAGATTTACTTGACACATACATAAAAATGGATAGTAAAAATACCATGATGATTCCAAATTCTTACTTAATGAAAAATTATATTATTAAGCACTCGAAGGGTCATAAGCAGCGAGCAAAGTAGATGTTCCCGTAATCCCACCAATTGGTCTAATTGTTTCCATAATAAAAGAAGGTAGATCTGATGCATCATCCAAAAAGACTTTTGCAATCAAATCATATTGTCCATAAACAATACTTACATCTACAACAGAATCATTTGAATTCAAGGAATCAAGAACTTCCTTTTCTTTTCCTGCCTCTGTGTTTATTAAAACATATGCACTTAACATGGGAATTAATCTTTTAGTATTAAAACTTAAAAATAGCTCGAAAATCAATAATTTTAGAAAGACGTATAGGCCCGCGTGGAAAAGGTCCATAGCCAAAGTGTTACCCTAAGATGAATCGTAAAGATCCTCCAACTCAAACAGTTTAGTCAATAGCCCCTTCTGACATTAAGAGATGCTAGCAAGGGATTAAACGAATCGAAAAAAGTTCGCATATCGCGGCCTATAATCTCAGATCGTCGTTTTAAGTTACTAACAGTTGCCCTTATTGCCCGTATCACTATTTGTAGCTTCACTCGCGAGAGTTGAAACTTAACTTTAAGTGATTCACAAGGTTAGCCCCGTCTTTCTAAAAGAAGAAAACATTAATTCAATATAAATCTTATCTAACTTCGCCTACATACAGTGTCTCAAAAAATACTTTTTCTTCAGCAACAACTTTATGCTCAAATTTTACTGGTGATTTAGAAGAATAAACAAACAAAATCCGCCCGTTGAAATTCAAGTGCTCGCGAGCTAATTTTATGAATTTTAGAATAAACTTTTCACCACCGCTCCAAATTGGATCAATTGGTGGTTCAGACGGAAGATAAGGTGCATTGAAAATTATCAAGTCAAATTTCTGATTATGGAATCTTTCAAACAAATCTGAAACAAAAAACTTAATGTCAACTTTGTTCAGTTTAGCATTTTCCTCGGCCAAATCAACAGCCATTGGATTAATATCGACTCCGACAACTTCGGAATCGGGATAAATTTTCTTTGCAGTAATTGCCTGAATTCCAGAGCCAGTTCCCATATCTAAAACTCGAGCAGGATTGAACTCGTGCATGTATTTCTCAACAACTTTCTTCAACAACTTTGAATCTTCTCGAGGAGAATATACTTGCTCTGAATACTTCAATTCCATCATTGTTTTAAATTTGAAGACCTTATAAAAAGTATGTTAAATGTGATAATTATTCTCCTACTCTCCTCTGCATATTTCCTAGGATTCTTGCTAAATCGAATTGCTAAGGAAGAATTTGTATGGTTTCAGAAAAAAAGTAAACAAAAATTTGGAAGATTTAAATATATTATTGCAGCATTAGCTGGATTCTCTCTTGGACCAACACCTGGCAACACATTAATCTTAGTAATATTCTCAATTATACTAATTTATTCATCATTAACTTCAACTAATAAAAATCCAAAAATTTCACTGAAACATACTATGATTCAAGCATTTATTTTTATTGGAGCCGCACTCCTATCAAAAGGTTTTTAAAACTAATATCCTGTTGATAACTATGGCATCAATCAATGATACTGCTCCAGAAAAAGCAAATAGCGCTCTAGCTGGAGAACTCAAAAAAATAGCAGAAATTCAAGCACCAGATTGGGCAAAATTTGTTAAGAGTGGAAACCATCGAATGCGACCTCCTGCAAACCCAGATTGGTGGCATATTAGGGCTGCATCAGTTCTAAAAAATATTTATAATCATGGTCCTGTTGGCGTATCAAAAATGCGTTCCCGTTATGGCGGAAGAAAAAATATGGGACGAAAACCTCATAAATTCACAAAAGCTTCTGGAAATGTTCTAAGAAAAATTTCTCAACAACTTGAAAAGGCAGGATTAGTTAAACAATCACAATCATTACATAAAGGGAGAATCATTTCACCAAAAGGTCAATCACTATTGGATAAGACTGCGGTGCAATTAAAAGGCGTAAAATGAGTTCAAGAAAACCTTCCGGAAGAAAAAAGAGATTAATTTCAGCAGGACGCCAAACTAAATGGGCACCATTCTGGATTATTCCAAAAAAATTCGGAGTAGGTAAACGAGTTCACCCAAGTGCTGCAACTTCAAAGAAAAGAAGTTGGAGACGAACTAAAATTCAACGAGGATAAAAATGATGAAGGCTGGAGAAACACGGACATACACAATTCCTTTGAGAAAGGAATTTCTAAAATCTGCAAGATGGCGAAGATCTAAAAAAGCAGTTAGTGTGGTTCGAAGTTTTGTAACTCAACATACAAAGAGTGAAGAAGTAAAAGTTGGAAAATGGCTTAACGAAACAATTTGGAAACGAGGATCAAAAAATCCGCCATCAAGAGTTCGAGTAGATGTAAAGAAAGAAGAAAATTATGCTATTGTTGAACTTTCCGAACTTCCAAGAAAAGCAAATAAAACTGAAACAAAAGTGGAAGATAAACTTCCCGAAAAAGTAGAAGAAAAGAAAGTTGTAAAGAAAGTAACTAAAAAAACACCGACAAAAAAACCAGTAATAAAGAAAGAAACCAAGAAAAAAGCAACAGCAACTAAAACTAAGAAAAAATAAATGGTTCACGTAGACAAAATAAATTTTAAAGGAGATCCCAACATCGGTCTGTATGCATTGGCAACAGATTCTTTTGTTCTTATTGGAGAGGAATTAAACAAAAAGCAAACAGAACTATTAAAAGAAGTTTTTCAAGTTCCAATAATTACTTCCAAAATCTATGGTACTCCATTCGCAGGAATTTTTTGTTCAGCAAATAAAGAAGTATTACTTGTTCCCGATCTTATTTTTGATAGTGAATTCAAATCTCTGAAAAAACAATTAAAAGATATTGTCAAAGTTAAAAAATTCAAAACAGTTCATACTGCATTGGGAAATACAATTCTAGTTAATGATACTCATGCAATCGTAAGTTCAGATTTTTCAACAGAAGAAATGAGAAAAATTGAGAAAATTATGGATGTTAAAATCAAAAAGATTGAAATAGCTGAAAGTAACGTTCCTGGAGCTTATGGAATTTTAACAAATAAAGGAGCAATTTTTGGTTCAATAACTTCAGATCCAAGTGTTGAAGAACTTGAAAAGTATTTGAAGATTGAAGTTGGAATTGGTACAATTAGTACTGGTAGTTCAATTATAAGCTCAGGTGTAATTGCAAACTCTAATGGATTTCTTGTAAGCGATAATTCATCTGGTTTTGAAATTGGTCGAGTTGACGAAAGTCTGGGATTTATAGGTAAATAAAATGGATAAACAAATGGAATTTCAAATGTTACAGCAACAGATGCAGAAACATCAAACAGATATGCAACACTTTCAAAGACAAAAACTTGAAGTTGAACACTTAGTTGAAACAATTAAAAATCTGAATAAAGGTGAAAAAGTATTTACACCCATTGGTGCAGGAATTTATTACAATGCCAAAATTACTGATAATTTGAAATTTATGGTTAATGTAGGTTCAGGAAATTTTGTAGAAAAAACAAAACCTGAAATTCAAAAACTAATAACAGAACGGACAAAGAATTTGGATAAGGCAGAAAAGCAAACTGTCCAAAACTTAAACAAAATCCAAGCAAGAATTATAGAAATTCAAACAAAACTACAAAGCGAAATTATGCAGGAAAACAAATAATTTAAACCCTTAATTGGAGATAAAATATGTTAGGACGTCTAAAATCTATTTTTTCTAAAGTAAAGAAAACTGTAGATAAAGAAACCAAAAAACCAAAAGAAATTAAGGATAAAAAGAAACCTTCTATTTTAACTAAATTAAACATTATAAAAAATTTAGAAAAAACAAAACTTAAAAAAATTCTAGATGAACTTGAGGAAGGATTACTGACAAATAATGTTGCTTATTCAGTAACTGAAGAATTGAAAAAAACAATTAAAGAGTCTAAACCAAAAGAATTAAAGAAAACTCTTGAAAAGAAATTAAAAGAAATTCTTTCAGCAGATTCAATTGATATTTACAAAGGTGAAAAACCAATCAAAATAATGTTTATTGGAGTTAACGGTGTTGGTAAAACAACCACTCTTGCAAAACTTGCATCGCATCTTCAGAAGAAAAAGAAGAAAGTTGTCATAGCCGCAGGAGATACTTTCCGAGCCGCAGCAATTGAGCAAATTCAAGCACATGCTGACAAACTTAAAATCAATTTAATCAAACACAGTTATGGTTCTGATGCAGCAGCAGTTGCATTCGACGCAATTGAACACGCAAAGGCAAAGAAATTAGATTATGTTTTAATCGATACAGCTGGAAGAAGCCACGCAAATGAAGACTTAATGAGAGAACTTGAAAAAGTAAAAAGAGTATCTAAACCAGATTTTACAATATTAGTTGTAGATTCGCTAACTGGAAACGACGCAGTTGATCAAGCAAAACTCTTTGGAGAAAAAATTGGAATTGATGGAGTAATTCTGACAAAAGCGGATGCTGATGAAAGAGGTGGAGCAATAATTTCAGTAGCACATGAAACTGGAAAACCAATACTTTTCCTAGGAACGGGTCAAGAATACAAGGATTTGAAAGAATTCAATGCTGACGACATAATTAAACAAATTTTATAATCTAAACGCTTAAAAAGCCCTAAAATCCGAGATAAATATGGTCCTAGATAAGTTATCTGACTCTTTGAAGAACGCACTAAAAAAGCTAACTTCAGGTAAAGTTGACAAGGAAGCAGTAGCAGAACTCTGTTCAGAAATCAAGAAATCACTGATTTCATCAGACGTATCAATTGAACTTGCTCGAAATATAGCAAAAAATATTGAAAAGCGAGCACTTAAAGAAAAAGTAGCTGGTGGATTAACTGCAAGAGAACATACAGTTAATATTGTTTATGAAGAATTAACTAATCTTTTAGGAAAAGAATTTGAAGAAATCCCAACTGAAATAAAACCAACAAAAATTATGTTAGTTGGTCTATTTGGTTCAGGTAAAACTACTACTGCGGGAAAACTTGCAAAATTATACAAAAAACGGGGAAAGAAAATCGCGCTTGTTCAAACAGATACTTGGAGACCAGCAGCTTATGCTCAATTAAAACAATTGGCTGATGTTTTGAAAGTTGATTTTTATGGTGATGCAAAAGAAAGAAATCCAGTAAAAATTTACAGAGCAGTCAAAAAAGATTTAGAAAAATATGAATTAGTAATTATAGATACAGCAGGTCGAGATGCATTGAATGATGAACTAACAAAAGAAATTGAATCTATTGACAAAACAGTTCAAGCTCAAACTAAACTTTTAGTCCTATCTGGAGATATTGGTCAAGCAGCTCAAAAAACAGCAGAATCATTCCACAAAGCAGTGGGGGTAACTGGAGTTATTGTTACAAAACTTGACGGTACTGCAAAAGGTGGTGGAGCTCTTTCAGCAGCTGCAGCAACAAAAGCAAAAGTAAATTTCATAGGAGTTGGGGAAAAACTTGACGCTTTTGAAGAATTTAAACCTAAGAATTTCGTTTCTAGAATATTAGGAATGGGAGATCTTGAAACTTTATTAGAAAAAGCAAGTGAAGCAATCGATCAAGAAACTGCAGAAAAAGCTGCAAAAAATATAATGAAGGGTGAACTTTCATTCACTGATTTATACAATCAAATGGAGGCTCTGAAAAAGATGGGACCTCTTGGACAAATTACAAACATGATTCCGGGAATGGGAAAAATGAATATTCCAAAAGATAAATTAAAAGAACAAGAAGAAAACATGAAAATTTGGAAATACTTAATGGATTCAATGACTCTGGAAGAAAAAGATAATCCTTCTTTAATGAATGAATCTCGAATTCAAAGAATCGTAAAAGGTTCAGGTAGAGACGAAACAGAAATGCGAGAACTGATTAAACAATACAAACAGATGAAGAAAATGATGAAAGCATTCTCTGGACAATCAAAGAAATTCAATAGAATGCAAAAATTAATGGGAAAGAAAGGCATGCCAAAAATGCCTGGAATGTTTTAGAAAAAGCATCTCGAAACCTTTAAAAACACACTAACGTAGAATAAATTATGGCAGGGAAAGGAACTGGTAGAAAGGGCGGATTTCGTTCAGGAACCAGAAGCAAACTAAGGAAAGGTGCAGGTACGCACGGTAAACTAACCATCACTCGAATCTTAAGAAAATTCGAAGTTGGAGAAAACGTTAGAATAATCCAAGAACCGGCAGTCCAAAAAGGAATGCCTCATCCACGATTCCGAAACTTGATTGGAAAAATCCTATCAAAGGAAGGGAGAAATTCATACTTACTACAAATAACAGATGGTAATAAACCAAAGAAAGTTATTGCCAGAGCAGTACATTTAGTGAGACAAAAATAAAATGGACGTTAGAATAATTAGCAAAACACCGTTAACAATTGCAGAAGTCAAAGAAACACTTGACAACTTAGAAAAGAAGGGTGAATTAAGTGGAAGTCAACAGAAAATAAAAGACTTTACAACTAGGTTTAACAAACTTAATAAAGATTCAGCTGCTAAGTTGATTAAGGAAATTAACTCAGTAGATATTCCTAGAATAACTGAAGAAGCAGTTGTTGAAATTACAAATTTGCTACCAAAAACTGAAGGTGAATTAAATGCAATCTTCGGTGGAAAACATATAACTGTCACAAAAGAGAATCTTAAAAAGATCCTTGACATCATAAAATCTCAATGAAAACAATAGGAGAAATTCGAAATGCAAAAAGAAAGACAACAGAGAGCAAAGGAAGAACAAGTAATAGTACTCGATTTTCTCAAGAACGGTTATGCCAGCGATTCTAGACCTTTTCATCAAAAAGAGCCAATAATTCAAGTTATAGGGAAATCTCATTTCGTACTTTTAGAATTAGTTGCAAAACAAGGTAAAAATTTCAAACCACACGATGAAGTTTATATTGGTGATGATGAAAGACCTGATATTGTATATATCAAAGGTGCATTACCAACAAATAAATTAACTCAAACTGCTAAGCGCGAATTAAATTTTATAGTTGAAAAATTAGTTACTGATAATGAAGAAAAATATATCCAATTCTATAATAATTCAGGACCAATTTCTTTGAGATCACATCAATTAGAATTACTTCCAGGAATTGGTAAGAAACATACGAGAGAAATATTAGAACAAAGATCAATTGAACCTTTTAATTCATTTGATGAAATTAAAGAACGAGTTAAAGCAGTTCCAAATCCAAAGAAAGCAATCATAGATAGAATTCTTCAAGAACTTGATGATAAAGATCGATACAAATTATTTGTTAGAGTTTAATTTTTCAAAATAAAACAAACATCCTCTCCGCAACTACGCATATCTATAAGTTTAAAATATCGTTTTAATGTATCAGAAAAATCAAAACTTTTCAAATAAGTAACAATAAATATTCCTTCAGGTTTCAAAACACGTTTAACTTCTTTAATTGCACCTTCTGGATTTTCAGCATTCATTAAAGCTGAAAAACTTAAAACATAATCAAACCTATCAGTTTTGAAAGGTAGATTTTCTATATCTGCTTGAACTCTTCTGCCTTTTCCAAAAAGAAGCATGCCTTTTGATATATCAACTTGATGAATTTGCCTACCTAAAAATTCAGATAATAATCCAGTTCCTGAACCCAAATCCAATATATCTCCATCCAGTATTTGGTCATTCAATGCAATATTATATTTATTAAATTGAATTCTTCTATATCTTGGATTGTAAAATTTTGAAGTTTTATCATAAAGTTCTTGGGCCTTACTTGTTCTAAGCATAACGAGTCATATCAATACGTTTTAATAAGGCATTCGAAAATTATACTTATGCAAATTGTAATTGATACAAATTCATTAATTTACGCCGCAAAGGAAAAATTAGATCTAATTTCGGAACTTAAAAATATGGGTTTTACAAAAATTGTAATTCCAAAAGAAGTTCTCAATGAACTCGAACATATTCAAACTGACAAAAAACAAAAAGGAGCAGATAAAATAGCAGCAAAATTAGCATTGCAAATAATTAAATTCTCAAAAGTAGATACAATATATATTGGAAAAGGACATCCTGATGATAAAATTCTTGAATTTGCAAAGAAACTAAACTTTTCAGTATTAACTAATGATTCTATACTAAAAAAGCGTCTAAAACTTGAATCGATACCTACTTTTACAATTAGCAAAAAAGTGATTAGAAACGTTTAAAAACCTGCCAATCACATCCAAAATAGAATGTATTACAAATCCGTAGTTGAAGGTGTTGTTAGAGTTGATCCAAGTCAATTCAACAAAAACTTGAAAAAAGTCATCACAGATGAACTTCGTAAGAACTATGAAAATCAAGTCATTGATCAACTTGGAAGAATAATCGCAATACAAGACATAAAAAATATTGAAGACGGAATCATAATCCATGGTGATGGTGCTGCATTCCACAATGTTACATTCAATGTAGTTCATTATTTACCTGAAACAAATGAAATTGTTGAGGGTGAAATCAAAGACATTGCAAAATTTGGAGCATTCATTGATTTCGGACCATTCGAAGGAATGATTCACATATCACAAACGATGGATGACTTTGTATCAGTAAGTAAAGAAGGCACTCTTCTTGGAAAAGACTCAAAGAAAGTGCTAAAAATAAAAGACAAGGTTCGAGCAAGAATAATTGCTGTAAGCATAAAAAATACAAACTCTCCAAAGATTGGTATGACTATGCGTCAACCTTATCTTGGAAAATCTGAATGGCTTGAAGAAATTCGGAAAGTTGAATCTAACTAAATAATATGGCAAAAAAGAAATTACCAGTAATTGCAAAAGGAATGAAAGAATTAGAGACTTGGAAAGGTCGATTAATTGTTATCAATCCTGATAAATCAGAAATTGCAAAAAAAGTTAATATATTAAAATCTGGTGAATACGGACTAAGATAAAATGAAAACAAAAGTAATACAAGAAACAGAAAATAAATTATTCTCAAGAAAAGAAATTAATCTAGAAATAGATCATAAAAATGCACAAACACCGTCTCGTGCAGAATTATATAAATTTATGTCAGTTAAATTCAAAGCACCTGCTGAACAAATTGTTCTAAAGAAAATGAAAACAGGATTTGGATCAACTAAAAGTATGTTAAAAATTTACATCTATGATAATGTAGATATAATTTCAAAAATTGAAAACAAACATTTTGCAGCCCGTAGAGAAAAGGCATTTGAAGCTGAAAAGAAAGCAGATGAACAAGCTGCAGCAAAGAAAGCTGAAGAAAAAGAAGCGGCTGAAGCACCTAAAGAAGAAGTAACTGAATCAGAAACTGAAGAAACAAAAGAAGAGGAATCAACTGAATAATGGCAGACAACGAAAAGAAAGCAGCATATCAAAGATGGAAACTTTATGAAGTTAAAGACGGAGAACTAATCCGAAAGAATCCTCGCTCACCGAAAGACACTGGTTTGTTCATGGCAGTACACAAAGACAGAAAACATTGTGGTGCAACCGGACACACTGAATCTGACACTCCAAAACAAGAAGAAAAACCTTCTGAAAAATCAGAAGAACAAAATTCTGAATAAAATGAACAATCCTAAACATTTTTACGTTGATTATACTGATAAAACAGCTGTTAATCCTAAACTTACTGAAAAATATAAATCAATTATTGAAAAATATATTTCATTAGAAAATAAAGATATACTTGACATTGGATGTGGAACTGGAAGACTTGCGATTCACTTAAGTAAATTTGTAAATCATTGGTATGGTATTGATCCGGATCCTGAGTCTATAAAACTTGCAAAAGAAAATATCAAAAATTTAAATATTGATGATAGAGTCACTTTTAAAGTTGGAAAATTCGCAGATATACCTTTTGACCAAGAATTTGATATTGCAATTTCATCTAACTCATTACATTTTGAAGAAAATAAAGAGGATGCATTTGAGAATGTATATAACTCATTAAAATCTGGAGGTTATTTCATTATTTTCGAACCGACACCAACACCGCACGGTTGGTTCAGTGATAAATTAAATGAAGATTCTCCTGATTTTAATTCAACTTTTTTTGAAAAAAAGGTTGAAGCATTAAATAAATCTTATGCTGCCATAAAATCTCAAGATTTATTTGAGATTGTGTATGAAGTTATGCCTAAAACCAACAAAAATTTTCAAGGTAATCAATATCATGCAATATTGAGAAAGGTCAAATAGACACGTTTTTAAAGAACTTTACGAGGAAAGACTATGAAAGCAGTTAAAGATTTAAACATAAATGAAAATACTACTATCAAAGAGCTAATTAACCAATTCTCTAAAGCTGGTGGATTCTCTGCATCAAAAGTTGCAAAGGCTGCAAAAATAATCAAAAACATGCAATCAGATAAAGATTGTTTCAAAATTTTAAGTCATCCAGCATGTATTGTTTCAACTGGAACAAGAGGATTAATTCGTGACTTAGTAAAAAACAAAAAAGTTGATGCAATTATGACTACTTGCGGAACTCTGGATCACGATCTTGCAAGATTATGGAAAGATTATTACCAAGGTTCATTTATGATGGATGATAAAGAACTTCACAAAAAAGGAATTAACCGACTTGGAAATGTTCTAATTCCAAATGAATGTTACGGTGAAGTTCTAGAAGATAATCTTCAACCAATAATAAAAAAACTACATGCTGAAAGAAAGGAATGGTCAGTTCATGAATTAATTTGGGCATTCGGAGAAGCAATTCAAAATGAAAAAGGCGCAAAAGATTCAATAATTTATTGGGCTTGGAAAAATAAAATTCCTGTGTATTTACCTGGACCTCTTGACGGAGCATGGGGTGCACAACTTTGGAATTATTGGCAAATGAATAAAGATTTTAAATTAAACTTATTTGAAGATGATCAAGATTTTTACGTTAGAGTAACTGATGCAAAAAAGGCAGGAGCAATAATGCTTGGTGGCGGAATCTCAAAACATCACGTTATTTGGTTTAATCAATTTAGAAATGGATTAGATTACGCCGTTCAAGTAAGTACAGCCGTAGAGTATGATGGTTCATTAAGTGGAGCTCAAACAAGAGAAGCAATTTCTTGGGGTAAAGTCAAAGAAGAAGCAAGTCACATAACTGTTGAAGGTGATGTTACATTAATTTTACCTTTAATTCTTTAGATACCTTTTCTTATTGATCGAGTATCATATTCATTAATTGCAGAAATAAAATCTTCTTTTTCAAATTCAGGCCAACTCTTTTCTAAAAATATCCACTCACTATACGCTGCTTGAAAATTCAAAAAATTACTAGTTCTGGTTTCACCGCCAGTTCGAATTATTAGATCAGGTTCAGAAGAACTCCAAAGATTATTTAAAAAAGTTTCCTCATTAATTTTTGATATATCTAATTCACCAGATTTTACTTGTTCTGCAATTTTAATAGTTGCATCAACAACCTCTTGTCTTCCCCCATAAGCAATAGCAAAATTTACAGTAAATTTAGAATTATTTTTTGTTTTATTTGAAATTCCCTTTAAAATTTGTTGTAACTCTTCATCAAGCATCCAAAGACGACCTATAAAATTTATTTTAATTTCTTTTTCTTGTAATTTCGGATCTTTACTCAATCGTTTAAACTCTTTCTTGAATAAATCCATCAAATAATTAAATTCAGTTTTAGGTCTATTAAAATTCTCAAGAGATAAAGTATAAAGTGTTAGTTCGTGAATTCCTAATTCATTTCCCCATTCAAGAACTTTCTCAACTTTTTCAGCACCCCATTCGTGTCCTTTCCAAGGTTTAAGCATTAATCTTTTTGCAAACCTTCTATTACCATCTAGAATTATTCCAACATGATTTGGAACTAAAGTATTACTTGATTTCATTGATTAGGGTATTTATATAACTTTAAAAAATTTAGGTAACTACCTCAAAACAGAAAATTAAAGTCTGTCTCGTTTAATAGTATCTTCAATAACGAGCTTTTGGGCTTCAGCAAATAATTTACCGTTAACTAAATTAGATCCTTCCTTCTTAAGTCTATTCATCATTTTTGAAGTTTCTCTGTTTGCTGTTGAAATAATTCTACTATCTGGACGATTATATCTATTTATGAATATTGCATCACGCCCATCCCGGGATTGAGCAAAACCATTCTCATCAAGAAATTGTGCATGTCTCAGATAATTAAATCCATCAAGATTTAACTGTCCTTCGAATAAAACTCGTAACACATCATCTGGTTCTTCTAAATAACCTTTATGCTTTCTGAAGAACCCTTGTTTATTTTCTGAAGGATAGCCTTCATTACGAAGCATTCCATCAACACAAGTAACTATGGTTTTGAGTTCTTCATCTCTAAATGTATGTAATCCTAAATGAGCCTCAAGATTTCGTCTAAAGTGTCTTCGATCATTAGTGATTTTAGATTTACGATTTACTTGTTCATTATTAGTTGGGTTATCATGATACGCTAAAAAAGATGCCACTGAAAATGCTTCAAGAGTTTTAGAACCATTTGAAGGTTTATTGCATATATCTGGTAAAAATACATATGGTAATCTTTCATTTAAAGATTCTAAAATTTCATCAATATATTCTCCTTTTGCACTTCTGGAAACCTTGTTGTACATTCGATCAGTATGTTCATTTAAGTTTAGAATTAAATTATCCTTACCAATATCTTTTATTAATGTAGGATCAACTTTAGCTATTCGATTAACTAGTGTTTCAGCTGATGCCAAATTAATTCTTGGCATAGTGCTTCGTCCCGTCCAGAGCGGTATACTTTCAGTGTTCTGATTATATACTGAATAAGGTGTATCATTTAATACACTAATTGCTTGATTTTCTATATTAAAGTTCATTTTAACAAGTCTCATGTTTAATTTGAGTTTATAAGGCTTTCGGTGAAAAAACATTATACTGCGCACAAATTAAGTAATAAAAGAAGTTATAAATCGCCTCTTACAACTCCTAATATGATCTGTTTAGGAATTGAATCGACAGCACATACTTTTGGTGCAGGTATAGTTACAAATAAAGGGGAAGTTCTGTCAAACCAACGCAGCATGTATACTACTGCTTCTGGAGGTATACATCCAATGAAAGCCACAAAACATCACCTTCTTCTTTGTGATAAAATAATAAACTCTGCATTGGAAGAAGCTAAGTTAAAACTTTCAGACCTTGATCTAATTGCATTCTCTCAAGGACCTGGATTGGGGCAAACGCTTAGAGTTGGTGCAGTTTCCGCAAGAACACTTAGTAAACTTTTGAATGTTCCTTTGCTCGGTGTAAATCATTGTGTTGCACACATAGAAATTGGAAAACATAAAACAAAGTTAAAAGATCCTATAACTTTGTATGTTTCTGGAGCAAATACTCAAATTATCGCTTATGCAGGAAATAAATATCGAGTGTTTGGTGAAACACTAGATATTGGGGTTGGAAAATTCTTAGATACTATTGGTAGGTTCATGGGAACTGGATTTCCAGGAGGACCTGCGATTGAAAATTTGGCAGCTAAAGGAAAAAAATATATTGAACTTCCTTACAGTATAAAAGGAATGGATTTCTCATTTGCAGGAATTCAAACAAAAGTAAGACAATTAATTGAAAGTGAAGCGTACTCAAATAACGATTTAGCATTCTCTACACAAGAAACTGTATTTGCAATGTTAACTGAAGCAACTGAACGAGCAATTGCACATATTGGTAAAAATGAAGTCCTTCTAACTGGCGGTGTTGCAGCAAATAAAAGATTAACAAGAATGTTAGAAACTATGTGTAAATCAAGAAAAGTTAAATTTGAGGTGTGTCCTAGAGAACTTTCGGGAGATCAAGGAGCAATGATTGCATGGCAGGGAATTGTTGAGTATAGTGCCGGAAAGAGGCAAAAAATTTCAGATACTGAAATTAATGGTAAATGGCGAACAGATCAAGTTGAGGTTAACTGGATAAAATGATTTCAATTAAAAACTTCCCTAAACGAAGAAACAAAATTAAAAGATTATACGACAATTTTGTATTCAATGTATTTGGTTCAATTATTACAAGAAGAAGAAATTGGCTATCAAAAAAGGATATTAAAAAATCCAGAAGAAAAATTAGAAAGGGTGACATTTTACTTCTTGGAAACTTACGTACTGCTTATTCAAAAATAATAAATGAACCAATAACTCACTCGGCAATTTATGTTGGCGGAAATAAAGTAATTCATGCAATGGGTGAAGATGGTGTTTTTTCTGAAAGAATGTTAAATATCTACAAACGATATGACACCTTAATTATTCTTAGAAGTGATTTGAGAAAAAAAGAAAAAGCTCTCCTAATTAGAAATGCAAAAAGTGCAATTGGTATACCTTATGACTTTAGTTTTTCTAATAGAGAGGATTCGTTTTTTTGTACAGAATTTGTTAATAAAATGTTCAAAAAAGTAGGATACAAGACAAATCTTATATCACTGCATGAACCACGATCAAAGTCTGAGCGTGTGCTAAGAAAAATAAATAACGCAGCAATATCCATTCGTCCGAGTGATTTTCTAAAAGGTAATTTTACTCTGATATTCTTATCACATAATTTAATTTTTAAAAATAATAAATTGAAACTAATTAACTAACTTTAACTCCTACCTTTTCTAATTCTTTTAAAAATTCAGCTTCGTTTTCATAAATCTTTTTAGTAAATTTAATCGTCTTCCAGCCAAGTTTTTCAGCAGCAGAAGTATTTCGTTCTTTATCATCAAAAAATAAAATTTCAGAGGGTTTAACCTTATACTTTTTCTCAACTAATTTGTAAAAACGTTCATCTGGTTTTCGAACATTCTCTTTATGACTCCAGAAAAATCCAGTAAAAGATTTATAATATTTTGAAGTTGAAAAAACCAGTTCCATTTCTTTTGCACTATTAGATAATACTGCAATTTTGTAATTTTTAGATAGTTTATTTACCAGCGAAGGCATATATTTATTCTCAGTAAATAATCCTTTTTCAAAAATTATTTTATTTATTTTAGCAAATTTAGTTCTAGGGATATCTAGCAAATAAAACGCACCACTCCATAAATTATTTTTATCAATTAATCCAGCATAATAATCCTGATGTTTATTATAAAAAACTTCAATAACTTTGTTACCTGATAACCCTGGAACAAGACTAAGTATTGATTTCATAAATTTTTCAAATCTAGAACTGTAAAGAACTCCAGAAAAATCAAAAACTAAAACTTTAATCATATTACATTTTTAATGTAAGCATTATTAAAGTATTTGACTTGACAAATAACTAATTTTCCATACACACGCTTTTATATTACTACTAAAAAAATTACACATGGCATCTATCGGTACTATCTCTGGGAGAACTTCTACAACTAGTTTCAAATTTGCAGTAAATGGGCAAGTAAAAAAATGGGACTATGTTGAAGTTAAACATCCCGAAGTTGGTTCCGTATTGAACCAAGTTATAGAAATTGAAAAAATAAACAACACAACTCAAGCAAGTTGTGCAATAATTGGACATAGAACTGAAAGAGGATTCTTAAGGCAGCCTCGGACTCCTTATACTCCTGGATCTGAAGTTTCAATAGCAGACAATAATCTCATAAAAAACATCCTTGATCTAAGAATGAATGGAGTTTATATTGGAAAATTACAAGGAAAGAATATCAAAGCAAATCTGGATCCTAAAAAACTAATAACAAAACACTTAGCAGTTTTAGCAAAGTCAGGTGCAGGAAAATCTTATGCAGTTGGAGTTATACTTGAAGAACTACTTGATCTTGGAGTTCCAGTTGTAATTATTGATCCGCATGGTGAATATTCTTCAATTAAAAATGCAAATACAAACCAAAAAGAAACTGAATATTTTGAATATTATGGAATTAGTGCAAAGAGTTATGGTGAAAATCTTATGGAGTTTGCAGTAAATACTTCAATAAATATTGATGCACATCAAATAAGATTAAAAATCCCAAATAATCCCTTCAGTCTTACTGAAACTCTTCCTTTCAAGGCAACAGATGCACAAAGAGGTTTGTTATATACTGTAGTTAATGATCTTGTTGAAAGAAAAGGTAGATTTGAATTTGATGAATTAATTAAAGAGCTTGAAATCTCAGAATCAACTGCAAAGTGGAGACTGATTGGTGGAATACAACAACTTGAGCAAAGTGGTTTGTTTAGTCATAATCCAACACCAATAAATGAAATTGTAAAACCTGGGCAACTTACAATTATGAATTTCAGAGGAGCATCACAAGAGCTTCAAGAAATTGTTGCGAGAAGTCTTTTATCTGATATGTTTGAGTCAAGAAAAGCTGAACAAATTCCTCCAGCATTTTTAATTATTGATGAAGCACATAATTATTGTCCTGAAAGAGGTTTTGGTGAAGCAAAATCTTCAAAAATAATAAGATCAATAGCAGCAGAAGGACGTAAGTTTGGTCTGGGTGCATGTATAATCTCTCAACGTCCAGCAAGAGTAGATAAATCAGTATTATCTCAATGTGGAAGCCAGATTGCATTGCAAGTTACAAATCCTTCCGATCTTTCTGCAATATCTCGTTCATTTGAAGGAATAACTGCTGAAACAGAAAGTGAAATAAGAAATCTGCCTATCGGTAAAGCAATAGTTATTGGTGCAACAGATTTCCCAATTTTTGTTGATATACGAGTTAGAAAATCGCTACATGGTGGTGTAGCAAAGTCATTTAATATTGAAGAATCAAAAAGAGCAATATCTGCAAATCCGACACTTCAACAAAAGGCAATAGTACAATCATCTCCACAATCAACTTCATCATTTCCAACAACACATACAAAAACTGAAACTCTAACTCAACTTAGTATTTTCGAACCAAGAATTTCAAAAAAAGAAATCAAAACTATAGAAAAAAATCAAATAAAATCTTTATCCTTCATATTAAAACCTGTATTAAGTGTAATTTGTGAAAAAGCGGGAAAAAATTATCATCTAGTATTCGATATGGAAAGATTCACAGGATTACATCTTAACAAATCATTAACAAGGGTCAATCTTGGAGACGGACCAACACTTTCGGGAAACCAACAAAAAATTATGAATATAATTAGCCGGAGACCAACAACACCTTTATCTGAAGTATTTGTAAAATCGGGATTAAGTTTCAGTGAAGTTGATTCAATATTAAAAAATTTAATGAAAATTGGAAATATTTCAATAAACAATAAGATAATATCTACAAAAGAGATATCTTTTAATCCTGAAAAAATGAATTTTATTCTTAAACCAAAATATCTGAACTTAGGCGGACAAAAACATAAATCAAGATTTCCTGAAAATAAAGTAATTGATTTTTTGAAATCGAAAAGACTGGAAATTAAGGCAAAAAAACTAGCATATTTACCTTTTTACAAAATAGTAACAGATAAGGGTACGAAATATTTGGATTCTTTAAGTTATTCTCTGCGTCCGTGATCAAATAATAATCTTTATAAATACTAAAAATTAGCCAATATTACTACTTAGGTAGGAGCGAAAGCGGAATGGATGAAAAATCTGTAAATAAATCATTAGGAGAACTTAGAAAACTTATTTCTAAAAGAAATTTCTTACAATCTATCGATGTTATTATTACTTTGAAAGATATTGATATGACTAAACAAGGTAAAATTGAAGATTTTGTCAGACTTCCTTCGGGGAAAACTAAAAAGGCAAAAATCTGTGCATTAGTTGGTAATGAATCTGAAGCAGGTGCAAAAGCAGCAGATAAAATTATTCTTTCTTCTGATTTTGAAAAATGGAAAAAACCTAGAGAAATTAAAAAATTAGCAAGACAATTTGATTATTTCATAGCTCAAGCAGATATGATGCCACAAATTGCTCAAGTTTTCGGTAGATACTTTGGACCAATAAACCGAATGCCTAATCCTAAGGCAGGTGCAATTGTTCCTTCAAAAGCAAATTTAGCACCGCTCGTTGAAAAACTTAAAGATACTGCCAAGTTAATTGCAAATAAAGCACCAGTATTCCAATGTTCTATTGGATATGAAGATCAAACAGATGAAGAATTAGCAGCAAATATAATCAAAATTATAAACTCAGCAGAACATGTATTGCCAAATGGTAAAAATAACCTTGGAAAAGTTTACATTAAATCAACAATGTCAAAGAAAATAATACTATAATGGAAAAAACTGGATATAAAACAAAGGCAGCTAAATGGAAAAAAGAATTAGTTGGTAATATTTCTAATTCAATTACTTCAGCAAATACTGTAGCAATCCTTAACATGAAAGATCTTCCATCACGTCAACTTCAAGTTATCAAAGAGAAATTAGATACACAAGTTAACATTATTATGTCTCGAAAAACTCTAATGTCTCGAGCATTAGAAAGTTCAGGAAGAGATAAAGCAGCAGAGCTTATCCAACACTTCAAAGGAATGCCTGCAATTATAACTTCAGAATTAGATGCATTTTCATTATGGGCACTATTAAAATCTAACATGTCTCCTTCAGCTGCAAAGGGCGGACAAGAAGCACCTTTCAATATTATTGTTCCAGCAGGAATGACTAACTTTGCTCCAGGTCCAATCCTTGGAGAACTTGGTGATGTTGGTATCAAAGCAGGAATTAATGCAGGAAAAATTGAGATTAAAGTGGATTCAGAAGTTGCAAAAGAAGGTGATATTATTTCAGCACAACTTGCAGCATTACTAGAAAGACTAGATATTAAACCAATGAAGATTGGATTAAATTTAGTTGCAGCATTAGAAGATGGTACAATCTTTATGAGATCTGAATTAGATGTAGATTCAGATGAATTAATCGCTCAAATTAAATCATTACATATTGACGCATTGAAACTTGCAGTTGGAACTGGATTAAT
>JABIPN010000014.1 GCA_018698915.1 Candidatus Woesearchaeota archaeon | reverse complement strand
CATCCAAAAAGAGTCACAGAAAAGACAAAGAAGAATTTCAACAAACTTCTTGAAAAATTTCAAACAGGTCCTCACGACAAAGAAGTTTACAAATTCATCAAAAACAAATCTCTGTCTCACTTGGGAACTTTGGGTTCAGGAAATCACTTCTTAGAAATCTGCGAGAATGAAAAAGAAACTTGGATTGTAGTTCACTCTGGATCTCGAGGAGTTGGATACAAAGTTGCACAGAAGTATATGAAAAAAGTGGCGAAGAAGGACACCGGTTACGAAGCAACATTCCCAATTAAAATTACTTCAAAACTCGGAAAAGAATATTTGAATGTTCTAAACTTCGGTTTGGAATTTGCGCTTCTAAATAGAAAAGAAATGATTTACAAAACAATTCTAGCTATGGAAAAAGTTCTTGGAAAGAAACTGGATTATGAAATCTGGGTAAACAAGAACCATAATCATGCTGTTCTTTCGGGAAAGAATTACATCCACAGAAAGGGAGCAACTCCTGCAAAGAAAAATGAACGTGGCGTGATTCCGGCAAACATGAGAGACGGATCCTTTCTGGTTGAAGGTCTAGGTAACCCTAAATTCTTACACAGTTCTTCTCACGGGGCAGGAAGATTATTGTCAAGAACTATGGCTAAAAAAAATATATCAATGAGCCAGTTCAAAGAATCCATGAAGGGGATTGTCGGAACAATTGATGAAGGAACAATTGATGAAGCACCAGCAGCTTACAAAAATATTTCTGATGTTATGGAAGCACAGGTTGAAAGTGTAAAAATTGTTAAGCATCTAAAACCTGTGATTAATATGAAAGGTTCAAGTCGTCGCGGAAGAGAAGAAAAACATAGTTAAAAATTTTCTTCAGCTGCTAAAATAACATATTCTACTGAAAAGGGCAGGTCAAAATTATTATTATGATAAAATTGCTCAACATCTCGTGAATCGAACGGAATATCTACATTTACTCCTAGTGAAAAACCTTCTTTGTATTTTCTTACAAAAAGAGTGGAAGTTGAATAATCAGCTATATTTTCAAAATCTACCTCTGAATTTTCAATACCAATCAATGTCCACTCTGCAGCTCCTTGAGTTAAAGCTAAATCTCCACTTTCAGTTCGATATTGTTCGATATCTACACTGCCTGGCTTAATCAAAATTTTAAAATCATTTTCCAGATTAGTGATCTGTCTACTAATTTTTCTAAGTTTAGAATAAATATAATGATTTTTTGTACTATTTTCGCCCAAGAGTATATTCATTCGCCTGAGTACTTGATCGTCAAGCATTTCGTTTACTAACTGATTGTACTCAGAACCCATATTATCAAGTTCTGGAATATGATTTTTTTGTGATGCTGCAAGATATACTCCGTCAGCAAAACCAATAAATCCCCAGCAATCTTTTATTGGAAAAGTTCTGGATTCTAAATCTGATAGCTCTTCCACAGAAGCTCTTGTTTTATCGTCCACCACTAATTTGAATTCATATTCAGTATTTTCAGTAAAATAGTTTATTAATTCAGGATTCATCTTACACCTACCTTTGAGCAGTTATGCTGCTCTGAGTTTAAGTAAGTACGCCGTACACATATTTAAAGATTGTTGCTCTCGTAGCTTGTTTTTTTTTCAGATTTGCTAATCAGTACAAATAAAAACAGTAGGAAACTAGAGTAAATATGAAATTAATTGCACAAGGTGCTGAGGCAAAGATATTCAAGAAGAAAGATTCAGTTCTAAAGGATAGAATCAAAAAATCCTATCGACTCCCACAAATTGATATCAAATTAAGAAAGTCTCGAACACGTGCTGAGGCAAAGATTCTAATAAAAGCAAGTGGAATAATTAACGTTCCAAAAGTAATTCGAGTAGATGATAAGAAAATGACTCTTGAAATTGAAAATATTGAAGGAGTAAAGGTTAGAGATTTACTTGACCGTGATGATGAAAAACTCAAAAGAAAAGTGTGTCAAGAGCTAGGGAAAACAATCAAAAAGATGCATCAAAACGATATAATCCACGGAGATTTAACAACTTCAAACATGATTTGGAATGATGAATTATATTTGATTGATTTTGGACTGGGAAAAATATCAATTAGGATTGAAGATATGGCAGTAGATATTCATCTTCTGAAGGAATGCTTTAGGAGTAAACATCATATTCATTGGGTTACTTACTGGAATGAGTTCAAGAAATCATATAATCAAGAGAAAGTATTCAACCAATTAGAAAGGGTCGAAGCTCGAGCCAGATATAATAAAGTTAGTTAATCTTGAATCTGTTTTTCAAGACCTCGAATTTTAAGAATTTCACGGACAGGTTCAATATTTTCCCCTTCAACTTCAAGTTTAAGTTCGGCTTTTTGATAAGCTTCACGCTCATTCATATGAACCGCAATATATTGAACATCTAAACAATAATCTAATAAATTTTCAATCAATTTGTCTTTTCGACTAAAATCCATTTGTATGCCGTTCGGTCGAATACTGAAAGAATAAAATTTATTCACGGTCATCCCGTTAATATTCTATGCTTGGAATCTTTTTATTTGTATCGGTAGCTCAAAAGCAATCTTTATAAACCTCACAAATTAAACAGAATCAGACAAAGTTAGTGAAAGCGAACTTTGATCGGACTAATGTTCTATCAAGTTTGTTTAAATCTTTGTTAAAAATATAATGGCACGAAT
>JABIPN010000013.1 GCA_018698915.1 Candidatus Woesearchaeota archaeon | reverse complement strand
TTTTACCACGAACAATAGCTACAGCTACACCAAATTTCTTTCTGAAGAATTTAATTAATTCAGCATTTGCTTTCCCATCAACTGGAGGAGATTTAACATACATTGTAAAATTATCTGCTTCTTGAACAAGTTTAGTTTCATGTGCACGAGTTTTAACTTTAATTTCCAAACCAGTTTCAAGACGTTCTACGATTCCAACCATACTCTTTCAAAATACTGCTCAAACTTTTTAGCACTTTCTTCATCATGAAAAATAACATTCGATTCATGGTTCTTCGAAAAAGAATAATAACTCCAATTAGTTGAACCAATTAAAACCACTCGACCATCAATAATCATTAATTTATTATGCGTAGTCAATTTAGTAGAATCCCATTTAATATCAACACCAGTTTTCTGTAATATTTCAACAGCTCGTTTATCGGTTAAAAACTGATCAACAATAATTTTAACCTCAACACCTTCAGAATTTTTCTTAATTAATTTTTCAACTAACTGATTAACTTCCGAATCCGGATATTTATCATAATACTTAATCTCAAACATAACTAAATGAATTGATTTGTCTGCAGAATCAATTAACTCAAAAACCCGTTCAAAATATTCTCTATCATTTACAACTTCAATTCCATCAACTCCCGAATCGGCAAGAGCAACATAAGCTGGACCAACATAAAAAGTCATAACGACGCTCCCAAGAAAAATCCCAATTACAAAAATAATACTTCTACTTATTTTTCTTTCTTTGGTAGCCATAACGAGTTACTTTTTCACATTCAGAACAAGTATATTCAACTGCTTTGTTTTTAGTACTAGTTCTTACAGTAACTCTTTTTGGTTTAAAGTAGATATAACAGTGGTGACAAAACTTCTGCTTCAAAGTTTTCGGAAGTTTGAGATTAAACCGCATTGCAATCTTACGAGCAAGATAAACATATCTGTCTGCAAGTTTGTCTTCTGCTTTTTCAGCCAACTCAAAAAGAATCTCAATCCTTTCCAGAGCAATTTTTCGATTTGAATCTCTTTGCATAGAAAACTGTAAATTAGTAGAATAAAAGTTTATTTGAATGAATATAAATGCCAGCAGCTTTCTCGCTTTCCCGCCATTAGGCAGTACCGACGAAAACGTAAAGCAGCTTAACTTCCGTGTTCGGAATGGGAACGGGTGTGACCTGCCCGCTTTGACCGCTGACAGTTTTCACTGATTATAGGCATTTAAAAATCTTACTAACAGCTAATTTGTACTAAGAAACCTATATAAAAAACTAAACACTTCTCTACTTATGGATCTAATTCTCAATAAAAAACCCAAGCGACCTACAATAATTGAAGGCTTTCCTGGCGTAGGATTTGTAGGAACAATTGCCACAGAATTTATGCTTAACCATCTTAATACAAAATCCATAGGATATTTATATGATCCGGCAGTACCACCTATTGCAATAATTCATGGAAAAGAAACCAGAAGACTTTTAGAAATATTCCATGCACCAAAAGAAAATTTGGTTTTCATTCATGCAATATCAGGGATTAGTGGACTTGAATGGGAAGTCGCTACTGAAATAATTGAGCTGGCAAAAATATTAAATGCCAAAGAAATAATTAGTCTAGAGGGAGTAACCTCACCAGACGAAGCAGAAACTTCAAGAATTTTCATAAGATCAAATGATTTTAAAACAGAAAAAGAATTTCTAAAACTCGGAGCAGAAAAACTAAAAGAAGGCGCAGTAACGGGTGTTACAGGAGCATTAATGCTTTCGGGAGATCATGTAAATTCAACATTCTTATTCGCTGAAACTCATTCAAGAATGCCAGATTCAAGAGCATCAGCAGAGATTATCCGAATGCTTGATTTATATTTAAATTTGAAAATAGATCCAAAACCTTTAGTCAAACAAGCAGAAGAATTTGAAAATAAAATTAAAGAGATGATTAAGTTAGGTGTCGAGTCACAACAAAGTCATAAGAAAGATGACTTACAGAAAATAAATTATTTAGGCTGATTCTGCCTGCGCAGCAATTTGCTCCAAAATTAAATTAATATCCGAAACAACAACTTCTGAAGGTATTGCAAATCCAAGACCCTCATAACCTTGCAATTTAGCATTAACAATTCCTACAACTTCTCCTTGTGTGTTCAAAAGAGGACCGCCCGAATTTCCAGGATTTACAGGTGCATCAATCTGAATAAGACCTGCAGAACCCTCCTTAATGATTCTTCCCTTTGCAGAAACAATTCCTTCAGTAACTGAAAAGCTCAACCCTAAAGGATTACCCATAGCAATAACTTTTTCCCCAATCCTAACTTCTGACTCATCAAAATCTAATTCATTCAAATCATCCAATTCAACTTTAAGGAGTGCAACATCATTGATAGTATCAGCACCAAGGAATACAGCATCAGCTGTACGCCCATTACTAAATAAAACAGAAATTTCATTAGCATTTTGAATAACATGATGATTCGTAATAATATATCCATCATCACTATAAACCGCACCAGAACCTTGACCCTTATCAGTTAGAACTGAAACAACACCTTTCACTGCATCTTCAATAATTCCACTAAAGTCTCCTGAAACTGCACTTAATTCAGCAAGACTTTCTGAAGTACTGGCAAGATCAGATTCAACACCTTCGATTGAACTTTTCAATTCAGTAGTAGTTAATCCTAATTGTTCGGAAAGCGAATCAATGCTTACACGAAGCGCAGTATTTTGATTATCAAGTTTAGTAAATTTAGTTTGATATTCTTGATCTAAAGAATAACCCATACCAACAGTAACTCCGGCAATGATAATTATTAACGTTAGCAAATATTTACTAGAATGCTGGCTTAAATGTTTTCGCATGAAAATAAAAAACAAGCAGAATATAAAAAACTGCCCCAGACAGGATTTGAACCTGCGACCCCCTGATTACGAATCAGGTGCTCTACCGAACTGAGCTACTGAGGCTTGGAAAATCCAATTCTCAGCCATATATAAGTTTTTATATCTGGATTTCAAAAAAGAGACATATGGAGAACTATCATGAATTACTCAACAAGGCAAAAAAAGAAATAGATTCTTCAGATCACTTACTTTTTGTAACGTATAATATAGTCAAAGATTCAAAATTCGTATTCTCAGTAACAAACCAATTAATTGATGCAGTAAAGTATGCAATCGAAGCTTTACTGGAATTCGAAAGAAAGTCAAAATTGATTGAACCCTATCCAAAACAATTCAATTTCATGGTTGATACTTTCAAAAAGAAAGTGTCAGAACGAAGAGAGTTCGAAACTAGTACTCTGGTTTTTTTGAATAAGCTTGTATTGATGGAACAAACTATAGATTCAAGTTCTTTGAATTTCAGAAGAGGAGAAACATATGTTCTTGCAGATGAAGAATTCGGAACACAAGCAATAGAACTTCAAACAATTAAATCATATTTTTCAGATGCAAAATCATTTGTAGAAAAGGTAGGTGAGATTATTGAACAAGATTGAAGAAGCAAGAAAGAAATTAACATTTGCAGAGTATTTACTTTCGCAAGATAAATCAGAAGACTTTGCAGTAGGCGCAATGAAACATATTCTTGATGCAGCAAAACTAACGCTACAAGAGTTGACTCAATTCAATTCAATACAAATTGAAAGTAAGGCAATGATTACTCAACATTTCAATAAATTACATGATACGCCCTACAAAGATTTTCATAGGGCATATTTCAAGATGATTGATTCCGAGTACAACAGTCTACAAGTTTCTACGAATGCCTTAAAAACTGTGAAGGACTTCGTTAATCAGGTGGAAGAAAATCGCCAAATTAAATAAAATTATTCCAGATACTAGCGCTATAATTAATCAGACGCTTAGTGAACAACTTGAAAAAAAGAAGATAAGTTTCTCAGAACTTCTGATCCATCGCGCACTTCTTTCTGAATTAGAAAATCAAGCAAACCAAGGAAGAGACACAGGATTTCTAGGATTCAATGAACTGAAACTTCTAAAAGAACTATCAAAGAAATACAAGTTCAAAATAATATATGCAGGAGATACCTTATCATTACAAAATATAAAGCTAGCAAAAAGAGGAGCAATTGATGAGATTATTAGAAATCTTGCGCTTGATGAAAATGGAACACTAATTACTTCAGACAGAGTTCAATCAGAAGTTGCATTAGCATCAGACATAAAAGTAATTTATGTTGGATCAATCCAGTCTGACGGGAAGTTAACTTTTGAAAAATATTTTAAGGAAGGATACATGTCATTACATCTGAAAGAAGATGAAGTCCCAAAAGCAAAAGCAGGTCAACCAGGAGAATGGAAATTTTTAGAATTAGCAAAGAAGAAGCTAAAGGAATCAGATCTTGAAAAGATAAGTTCAGAAATTGTTGATGCAGCAAGAACCCTTTCACAATCATTTCTTGAGCGTTCAAAGCGAGGTCACATAATTGCACAGATAAGAAATTATAGAATTGTAATAACTCGCCCACCACTTTCAGATGCTTGGGAAATAACTATTGTTAAACCAGTAAAAAAATTAGATTTAAATGAATATAATTTATCTCAAAGAGTTCAAAATAGATTAAGTGAACGAGCTGAAGGAATGCTAATTGCAGGAAGTCCAGGTTCAGGTAAATCAACTTTTGCACAAGCACTGGCAAAAAAATATTCAGAATTAAATAAAGTGGTTAAATCTTTGGAATCTCCAAGAGACATGCAACTACCACCTTCAATAACACAATATTCTTTGAACAAAGCATCACACAATGAACTTAGAGATATTCTATTATTAACAAGACCAGACTACACACTTTACGATGAAGTAAGAAATCTCGAAGATTTCAATCTATTTGCGGATATGAGATTGGCAGGAGTTGGAATGGCAGGAGTTGTTCATGCATCAAATCCAATTGATTCAATTCAAAGATTTATTGGAAAGATAGAAGTTGGAATGATCCCATCAATTATTGATACAGTAATTTTCATAAAAGAGGGTCAAGTGCAAAAAGTGTATGGATTAAGAATGGGAGTAAAAGTTCCATCAGGTTTAAAGGAAAAAGATTTGGCTCGACCAGTTGTAGATATTTATGATTTTGATACTGAAGATCTTGAATATGAAATTTATTCATTCGGAGATTCAACAGTAGTAATGCCAATCAAGAAATTGAAACAAAAAAGCAAGAAAGGTAGCAGAGTTGAATTAAGATATAGATTAGTTGAAACTTCCAAATATTATGAATATTTATTCTTCACTCCAACAAAAAGAGTTTCAGTTGTAATTGATAATATTCTAGTTTCAAAACTTCCTCTACAAAAAGGACGATCATTAAGAATAATGAAAAAGTCACGACTTGGAAAAGAAATCAGACACGCACTCAGAAACAGATTAGAAGTTAGGTTTGAATAACTAAAGTTAAAATTTTTCCAAATTAGAAAAACAACCAACATACTCTAAAGAATCCAATTTTTTATGATCAGATTTTTTGTATGGCCAATAAGTAGTAATAACTACTCCTTTTTCTTCATCTAGAACTGCACAATATGTACTTAGTTTATTAATAATACAAAGAAAGTAATCAGAACCAAGCTCTTCACTTCTTTCTTCATCACGATACCAAACACCACGATTTCTTAGTTTAAATTCCAAGAGATCATTCTTTTCAATAGATTCGTCCCAAGAAGTTATATTAAATAACCACTCTTCTAGTTCTACTTCTCTGTTACTCATGTGTTTGCTAAAGTATATATCAGTCATAATTTTTTACAGAATTTTAGGTATAAAAGTGTTTCAATTTAACGGACCTGGAGAGATTTGAACTCTCGACCTACTCCTTAGGAGGGAGTCGCTCTATCCAAGCTGAGCTACAGGTCCAATATTAATCTTCAAAAGTTCTTTTTAAGTCGTTCGCAATATCTTCCCAATTGCGAGAATCTGTAAATAATTTTGCACCAACAGATTTCAATTTAGATTTAACTGGGGATTTGTAAACCATATCGATTGCTCTAACAACAAGTTCCCGTTTCAATTGAGATTTCTTCAAAACGATCCCTGTTCGAGAATTTACATAGGTAGGAATAAGTCCAGCATCAGATGTTACCACTGGAACTCCCGAAGATATAGCTTCCATCAAGCTTAAAGCAGAAGTTTCAGTTTTAGATAAGAAAACATAAACATCCATTGCTCTCAAATATTTTTCAGGATCAGAAACAAAACCTGTCGAGATAATACCTTCGCCATCTAACTTATCCCGTTCGGGACCATCTCCTAAAACCAATAATACTGATTTAGGTCTTTTTTTTCTAAATACTTTGAAAGAATCTACTAACAATTTTACATTTTTTTCCTTACTCAAACGACCATGAAATCCAATTACAAAATTACCACTAACTCCCAAATCCTTTCTAATTATTAATCTATCAAATAAGTTTTCCTTGAATCTATTCTGATCAGCATTCAAAGGAACAATCTTAAATTCAGATTTAACTCCCGCCTTCTTGTAGCTATCGACAATCATTTTATCTGGAGCAAGAATAATATCTAGATTTGAATAGATTCTCCTAAATATTGGTTTTAATAATCTTGCAACACTTTTTCTACCAATTGCAAAAGGAAACAATTCCCAATCAATCGTGTGTGCATATCCAATCAATCTTTTCTTTCCTTGCGCCGCATAGACTGAACTTGCACCAAGAGTTCCACCAGGAGTATTCACAAAAACAACATCTGCCCAATCAACAGCATCACGAATTGTTTTACGGACAGGTCTACTTGGTTTAAATTCAGCAATTGTAAAATTAAATGTTGGAGAATAGATAACTTTCATCTTTTTATCTCTTACAATCTTCTCAACACCATCAAGTTTAGGAACTAAAAATTTAATATCAAAATCGCTATTCAAATATTTGTAAGTTTCACCCATAAAACGAACAATTCCATCAACTCGAGGATAAAAAGTATCTGAAACAAAAAGGATTTTTTTTCTTACCATTTGTAAAATACCTCTGCACTTAATTTACCATGTCTCACACCATTCCAATAATCTTTAAGCAAAGCCAGTGCAACATTATACTTCCAACCAACTGTAGGATCCTGAGTTTTGAATGCCTTTAATGCCTTTCTTTTTTTATTCAAATATTTGCTGGTGTCGATAACTAATTTTGGTTTGTGAATATTTTTAGATCGAATTGGAGACCAATTATTAAACGTATAAATTCTTGCATTTAGCTTGCGTCGAGTAGCTTTCTTTTTAATCAATTTAGCCACACTAATATGTGCAGGATGACCATCATCAAGCGAATGAGTTAAGATTATATCTGGGTTATATTTCTTCAAAAGATCGCCAACTTTCTTTTGAATTTTAGAATCTTGAATTTCTCTACTCAAATTACTATCTGGCAAACCCAAAAAATGAATTTTATTCACACCAAGGATTTTTCCTGCAGTTACTGATTCCTTAATTCTAGCATTTGCGAGCGATTTTGGAGATTGAAACAAACTAGAATTCTCACCATATGTAAAAATAACTGAAATTACTTCATCTCCATTTTCAACATATGAAGCAACAGCACCACCACAACCCAACACTTCATCGTCAGGATGTGCAACACAAATAAGAATTCGCATAATAAAAACAAACACTTCTTCGTTTTAAAGGTTAACTTTTTAAACTAAAATAATAGAAGAGAATTAGCGCGTCGATGGTGTAGTCTGGTATCATTCTAGCCTTCCAAGCTGGTGACCCGGGTTCAAATCCCGGTCGGCGCATTTATCATTGAAAAGTCTTTTAAAGGCTACATACACAAAAGAACCATGAAACTTAAGAAACTAGCATCAGCAGGACGTTTTGGACCTCGATATGGTAGAAGAATTAAGCAAAGATTACTTACTTCGGAAATTCCGCAACGAGCAAAACATAAATGTCAATACTGTATGAAAAAGAGTGTTAGAAGAGTTTCTTTAGGTATCTGGGAATGCCGATCTTGCAAAGTTAAATTTACAGGAAAAGCTTATAGTCCTGGAGAACAAAAGGCGGTAATATAATGGCTTATAGATGTCAAAGATGCGCAGAAGAAATAAAACAGGAGCAGGTCAAATTTAGAGTAATTTGCCCTTATTGTAGTTCAAGAGTTCTTGCAAAACAAAGAAGTCTGGAATCAAAACCAGTCTTAGCACGATAATGTTTAAATCAGAAATAGAAATTAAATGCAAGAAAGAGTTACTTGAAGCCTTCAATTCAGCTCTCGAACCTGAGCAAAATTTCAAAACTAAACGCGCAGGTTACAAATTAAAACCTTCAAAAGGTAAATTAACAATCAAAATAACAGCAGATGACGCAACATCATTCCGTGCAGTCAACAACACGTTAACGGGTTTGATGTCAATCGTCTGGAAAATGTGGAAACTAAAAAATGAAACCGGAACAACTACAAGAAAAGCTAAATGAACTTAATGTTTTACAACAAAGATTAGGTATTTTTACACAACAAAGACAACATCTTGAAATGTCTAAAAGTGAAATAGAGACATCTGCAAACGAAGTATCAAAAGCAAAAGGAAAAGTATATTCTCTAACTGGAAACGTGATTATTGAAAAAGATGCTAAAAAATTGAAATCCGAATTAATTAGTCAAAAAAAGGATATCGATAAACATCTAACTACAGTCAGTAAGCAAGAAGAAAAGTTAAAAGACCGAGCACTAAAAATACAGACTGAAGTAACTAAAGGTTTGAAAGATGACAAGTCTAAATGAAGCAATTGAGCTTATTGATGAAATTTGCGAAGAACATGGTATGCCGAGAAATGTAAAAGAAGTATTAAATGAAGTTAAAACAATACTTCAAGATAATTCGCGAGATGTACAAATTATTCTAGATACTGCAAAACAAAAAATTTCAGATTTATCTGAAGATCCAAATTTACAAACATTTTCAAGGACTCAAATTTGGAATCTAGCAAGCGCATTAGAAGAAGTATAGTGTTATTCTTTATATCTAACAAATTATCTAAAACTTTATAACTGGATAATAATAAAAAACCTTATGCCACTACGAGCTTTGAAAAACAAATTTGGAAATATTATGAACAGCGGAGATGTTATTCTAACTGAAGATTATGTTGAACTAAGTCCTGAAGCTCGAAAGAAAAATGCACCAAAGATGATGGTTAGAACGTTCAGACTTGAAGAATTTGAATCAGTAAAGGATATTCTGGCTTCAATAAGAGAAGGCTACACAATTTGTATTGTAAATATGTTGCCTCTGAAAGATAAAGATTCAATCGGTTTGAAACGAGCAATTGACAAATTGAAGAAAACAGTCGATGCAAACAATGGAGACATTGCAGCATTTGGTGAACATTGGTTAGTCGTTACTCCTAGCGTTGCAAGAGTTTATCGAGCAGCAAGAACAGCACCGCAAGAAGGAAATGAACCGACGGCGGAAGGTACAGGATCAGTACAAACTTATTAGACAAAACTTATTTATAGTACATAACACATAATTACTTATGGTGCTATCTACAGAAGAATTTGTCCTTTTTTCAGCAATTATTGGTCTTTTAATCGGGGTAGTTTTTGGACTAAGATATATTATCAGACTTGAAAGAAAAATCGAATCTCTTGAGAAAGCAATTAAAAAAGCATTACCAATAAGAAAGCGAAAGAGATAAAACTCTCTTAAACCATTTTTAATTATGATTTATAAGTTTAAATTATCTGGAGAAAGTCTAGATTTATCAAAGTTTGAAGTTGAGACTCTATTCAAAACTAAATGTACACGAAAAGGAAATATCGGTATTTGTAATTTATCAATTTCTCCAGCAAAAGTAAGAAACATTGCAGAAAAGTCTGCCATGATAAAAAAAATATATTCTAAAGATAATAAAATCTGGGAAGTAACAAGTGGACGATTCAATCTTCGAGTACCAACTGCAAGACCGGCATTCCACCCCACAGGAATGAAACCCAAAATGGCAAGAATGTTAGTAAGTTTAACTGGTACAAAAAAAGAAGTTCTTGATCCGTTTTGCGGGATCGGTGCAACACTAATCGAAGCAGGAGTTTTAGGATTATCAGTACTAGGCTCAGATTATGATGATAAAATGCTAGAAAAAACAAGAACAAACCTCAAACATTACAAAATAAAGCCAAAACAAATAATCAATGCTGACGCAACAAAACTTTCAGAGTTTTACAGAAAGAATTCAATCGAAGCAATAATCTGTGATCCGCCATATGGACAATCCTCAACTACTTCAGATAAAAATCTAAGAAATCTTTTCAGATCGTTCATGAACGAAGCCCACAAAGTTCTAAAAAAGAAAGGGCGATTGGTAATAATTATTCCGAGCAAACTTAAAATTCCTGGATTAATTCCAAAAGAATTCAAACGATTAGGAAAATTTGACTGGTATGTTCATGGAGGACTAACTCGACAAATAGTAGTTCTTGAAAAATAACTAAATTCTATAACTACGTAAATATAATTCTAACTTTCTACTCTTAGGATTTTCATCAAAAATAGTCGGTTCAACTTCTTCAAAAGTCGCACCATTAATAATATCATCAAGACCTCGATTAGCAACTCTTGTTCCAATCAAGTTATTATATTTACCTTTAATGATTTCTTCAAAAAGAACAGATTCAGCTTTACCAATCATTACAGGTTCACAACCACGTTTTATATACGCAATATCAGAAGTTCCACCAACACCCATATTTTTTTCAGATTTAAATTTAGCTAGAACTGATTGTTCAATCATTTTGGACGTAGAAAGACTATTTGGATCTTTAATTGTTTCATAAAACTCATTAAGACTTTGAGACGATAAATCACTTCCAGATCCAACTGTCATAAAATTTAAGGCAACCTTATCATGAGTAAGAGGCGTAGCAGTATATATTTCAGGTGTTCTACCATTAAAACCTACTGTAATTACTTCATTGCTTAAGTACTCTTTAAACTGGCCCTGTTCTTCCGTCAATGCTTGTTGTAAACTTTTAATTATAGTTTCATCAACTTTGTCTTCCTTTTTATGACCTCTAACTAAATCTTCAATAGTTAAACCAAATGCAGAATCTAATTTACAACTAATCTTCTGATTTTTCAAGTCTCTTAAACTACAATAAATTTGTTCAGAAACTTGTTTCGGAGTATAATCTTTCGGTAAGCTAACATTTCCAATTGCTTCATCAATAAAGAAATAATGTCCAGTTATACCAGAAATTGTTCCAGGAAAAGTATCAACATATAGTTTATCTCCGTTAAATGATTTTCTTCTGGGACCACTCATTTGTAGGTCTCCAACTAGAGAAACAGTATTCTTATTATGTGCAGCATTAATAACAGTCATAATTTCCCCTTCAAATTTTCGTCTATAAACCTTATTAAATGACTAGATTTTATTTAATTAATGAAGTTTAAATCACCTTTTTTTGCAGCGCCAATGGTCGGAGTTTCAGACACAGCATTCCGAATTATGTGCTATAAATATGGTGCAGGATTAGTATTCGCTGAAATGACTTTCGCAGCAGCTTTAGCAAGAAACGTTGACCGAGTAAAGATTGACCGAAGAAGAGAAAAAGCAGTCGGAATCCAACTAGCAGGAACCAATATGAAAGAATTGGAATCTGCAGTAAAATTTATAGAAGACCGAGTTGATGTTTTCGACTATAATCTCGGATGCCCAGTAGGAAAAGCACAGAAACAAAAAGTCGGAGCGATTTTACTTGAAGAACCGCGATTAGTAAGAAAAATTCTAAGCAAAATAGTCTCATCAACAAATAAACCTGTTTTTGCAAAAATCCGTTCAGGATATTCTGACAAAAATATTAACTATCTAAAAATCGGAAAAATCGCTCAAGATGTTGGTTGCGCAGCAGTAACACTTCATCCACGGACTGCAGCAACCAAAAGCGGAGGGGAAGCAAAGTGGGATCATATTAAAAAATTAAAAAACAAACTCAACATACCAGTAATAGGAAATGGAGATGTTAAAACTCCCGAATCAGCATTCCAATTAATTAATACAACAGGATGCGACTATGTAATGATTGGGCGCGCAGCAGCAAAGAATCCAACCATTTTCAAACAATGTAATGATTTCCTAAAAAATGGAAAATACAAAGAGGAAGACAGCATGAAACTCGCAAACGAATACTTAGAACTTGCAAAGAAGTACGACACAAAATTCTCAAAAGTCAAGAGTCATATGACTTACTTTCTAAAACAACACGCAGGAAAAATCAACAAAGCAAAAGACCTTAAAAGCCTGAAAACGACATTGAAATCACTATGAACATAGTAGATGTGCATTGCCACTACACATACAAGAACTTCCAAAAAGATCTAGATAAAACTATCAAGAAGATGGAAAAAGCAGGAGTAAAGAAAGTAATTACCAATGGGTTGAATCCAAAAGATAACAAAGAAGTTCTAAAACTTGCAAGCAAATACAAAATTGTGGAAGCTGCAATAGGAATTTATCCGACAGAGGCCGGAAGTATGTCTGACAAAGAACTCAAAGAAATTCTTAATCAAATTGAAGAAAATAAAAATAATATTATTGCAATTGGAGAAGTTGGTTTAGATCATCATTGGACAAAAGATAAGAAAAAAAAAGACCGACAAAAAGAAGTTCTAAGAGAAATAATCAAACTCGCAAATAAAATAAAAAAACCAATTATCGTTCACTCACGAAACGCAGAAAGTGAAACAGTTGAAGTTATGAAAGAAGCAAAAGTTCCAGTTATCATGCACTGTTTTTGCGGAAAATTAGCACCAACAAACGAGGCAATAAAAGCAGGATTCTATTTCTCAATTCCAACAATG
This sequence comes from Candidatus Woesearchaeota archaeon, assembly GCA_018698915.1. Classification (GTDB taxonomy): domain Archaea; phylum Nanobdellota; class Nanobdellia; order UBA10117; family ARS21; genus JAAZWY01. The sequence goes on along the minus strand of JABIPN010000013.1, from coordinate 3,227 downwards.
ATTGTCAGAAGTAAGACGTTCAAGAAACTTGTAAAGCGAGCGGGACTGGATAAATTATTAACTGAAACTGACGCACCCTTCTTAGCACCAAAATCTGGAGAACGAAACGATGCATCAAACATTACACAATCAATTACAAAAATTGCTGAAGTTCTAAAACTGGATGAACAGAAAGTTGCACAAAAAATATATTCAAACTACAAAAAAGTGTTCAACCAACAACATTCTTCTTAGATTCAAAATCCCAAAAGAATAACACAAGAACTAAAATTGCAGTTCCAATAAGTAATGAAAATATAAAGTTGTAAAATAAGTTTGTTCCGGCCAACAATCCAAAACTCCAAATACCAACAAACGGTGCAAAGAAACTCCACAATCTTCGGTTTGCAAAGAACATTTTAGTTCCACCAGATTCGGGAACAAAGTCCCTTGTACGAGTTAATAATTTTGAACCGCCAGGAAGACTCAATCCACCCGGAATCATTAATAATGCACTAAATATTCCAGCAATAGGAATAACTCCACTTATCATGCTCCAGATTAGTAAGTTTAGCAAATATGCTGTAGCAATTCCCTCGAAAGCACTATGAACAATTGAAACAATAGCTGAAAAAGCCACTAAAAATAATAAAATTGCGCTACGATAATAAGTTTCATAACCCAAACCTGCACGCCAACCCATACGCAAAAATGGTTTGTACTTTCTCTTAAACTTTAAATCAAAATTCATCAAATCAAGAAAAAGGAATTGTCCATTACTCAAAAAAGCCATAGCAATTATTAAAAAATAATTTGTAGGATTTGCATTTTTAATTAATTCAGCATCCGCGTTTACTAAGAATTTACTTATTATTCTATACACAAAAATTATGAAGAAATATGACAGTACGATTCCCAAAAGAACTAATGGAAGCGCTATCGACATATCCTTTGTATTAAAAAATCTAGAATAAGCTATAGCAAAACCAAAAACAATTGAAGAGATTAAAATGGGTCTCATATCAGATGCAAATTTTATTCGCGATAAAATATTACTTTTTGACTTGCGTTTTCTAGCCATAGTAAAATCTGCCTTTACTCAATTATATATCTTCCCAAAGCATATAAACTAAAACTATCAATAAAAATTATGGGCGAATTAAAACAAGTAATTCTAGTAAATATGGAACTTGGAATGAGCCGAGGAAAAATCGCAGCACAAGTTGCACATGCTGCAGTCGAAGCATCACTTCGTTCAATCAATAGAAAAGAATTTTCAGACTGGAGAAAGAGAGGTATGAAAAAGATTGTATTAAAATGTCCTGATTTGAAAACCTTACTTCAAGTACATCGAGAAGCAAAACGAGAAAAACTAATAACTTATCTTGTTACAGATGCCGGACGAACAGAAATTCCTTCAGGATCAAAAACAGCACTAGCAATCGGACCAGATACTCCAATAAAGATTGACAAAGTAACTAAAGATTTCAAGTTTTTATGAATTCAGAAATAACCCATTCATTTCTAACTTCAGGATGGAACATAACACCAAATATATTTTTTGATTTATGTTTAATAGCTTGAACACTTTTTTTGCTCCGAGCTAAAATCTCAAACTCTGACAATTTTGAAATTCCATTTGTATGTAAAGCATAGGCTTTGAATTTCTTCTGACCAAATAAATTACCTTTAACTTCAACTATTCCAATTTCCTTTTTAGGAACAATTACACCACCGAAAGTTTTAGCTATAATTTGAATTCCTGAACAGATTCCAAGAACAGATTTTTTTGTTTCTTTCAACCATTCAAAATTTTCTAAAAGATATTCGTTATCTGCAAGCGCAGTACCACAAATAATTATTTTGTCAAACTTAGAAGACATTTTTTCAACATCAGTTATATTACAAATTTCATATTCAACAGAAGAATCAATTTGATTAACAATAGGATTTACAAATTCTCTTTCACTTAATTTATCGGAACAAGTAGAAACTATCAAAACTTTCATCTCAAATCAGCCTCCTTTACAATAAAAACGCCTGCGTGATTATCATATTCTTTTTCTGATTCAATTATTTTAATCTCACGTTTAAACATAGGTGCATTCAAAACTAAACTTTCAAATTCCCCACCTTCGCCAGCAGGATTTACTCCCGTTAATGCTTTTAATTCAGAAATCATTTTTGAATCAAGCTTCCGACCAAGCCAAGATTCATTTAACGGATAAGCAGCAATTGCAGAAATAATAATATTATATTTTTTCCTAACTAAAGTTTCTAACAATTCAATTTGATCCATTTGCCAAAGAGGATTGAAACACCAAAGTCCTAAGTCCGAACAAATTTTCTGAACTCTTTGCGCCTGATAAACCGACTCAACCGCACCAGTAACTATACCTTCAATTCCAAACAACTCAATTGCATTTTTAATCAAGTCTTTCAAATCAGACAATTCCAATTCTTTCTCTCCTTTTGTAATTCCAGTAATCAAAGGAATATCCAATGCTTCAGCTTGAAGTTCAGTTAGTCCAATATTTGGGGTATGAAACATATAACTAGCATCATTTTCAGATTTCATGGAAAGCAAACAAGAAATTTCATGGTGTTCACTAGCAAGCTGCATTGCTAATGTGCTATCTTTTCCACCAGAGAAAAGTACTCCGAGTTTCATAATTTGGAACGTGTCATTAAGTATTTATAGATTGTTCTTGAACATAATTTATGGTTGAAATTTCCATTGTTATTCCAACTAAGAACGAAGAGAAGTATATCGGTCCAGTTTTAGATCATCTTTCAAATCAGACATTTAATGATTTTGAAGTTATAGTTTCAGACGGAAATTCCACAGACAAAACAAAAGCAAGTGTTGAAGCCAAGATTCCTAAATTTAAAAAAAATGGAATTGATTTAATATTCATTTCAACTAAGAAGAAAGGTGTTGCAATTGGAAGAAATCTAGGAGCTAAAAAGGCTCGCGGAAAATATATTTATTTTTTCGACTCAGATGTGTATCCAGACCGAGATTTTATAAGATCAACCATTACTGAATTAAAACAAAGAAAGCTTTCAATGGGAACTGTAAAATCAATCCCATCAGATCGCAGATTGAAAAATAAGAGTTTTCATATTTTCATGAATCGAAGTTTAGTTTTTCTCCAATTCACTCCCTTTCCTGCGGCGTTCGGACACTGCATAATTTGTAGCAAGAAGTCATTCAAGAAAATTGGAGGTTTCGATCCAGACATTTT
>JABIPN010000012.1 GCA_018698915.1 Candidatus Woesearchaeota archaeon | reverse complement strand
GTCTGGTCGAGCCCAATGCAATACTTTATTCTTTCGGACTTCTGCCAATTTATGAGTTAACTTGTGCGCCAAAGAAATTGGTAAAGGCATTAGCTCTTCAGTTTCATTACACGCATAACCAAACATCATACCTTGATCTCCTGCGCCCTGTTCTGAGTGTAAACCTTCTTCCTTAGAAACTCCTTGAGAAATATCTGGACTTTGTTCATTAAGTGCAACAATAACTCCACAATCTTCCCAATCCAAACCAAATTCTGGATTTGTGTAACCAATTTCTTTCAAAGTTTTGCGAGCAACTTTCTGAATATCAACATAACCTTTGGTTGTTACTTCGCCAGTTACAAAAATCAAACCTTTAGTTGCTACAGTTTCTACAGCAACTCTAGAATCTGGATCTTGACTTAACAATTCATCCAAAATTGAGTCTGAAATTTGGTCACAAATTTTATCAGGATGACCTTCAGTCACTGATTCAGAAGTAAATAAGTTCTTCATAAATACTTTACAGAGATAAACTTAAAAGGAGCACTTTCAATATTTTTTTACGCACGAGTTCCAGAGTGGTCAAATGGGCAGGGTTAAGGACCCTGTGACTTAGTGTCTTCGCAGGTTCGAATCCTGCCTCGTGCATTTATTCAATATTGTTTTATACTTTCGTCTTAAATTATTCTTATGGATAAGTTTCGCAAAGCCGCAATAAAGGCAATTTCTGAAGTTGTTGATTTAAGCAATAAAGATATTGATACACTGATTGAAACTCCTCCAGATTCCAAACTTGGAGATTTAGCATTTCCTTGTTTCTCACTTGGTAAATTTTTCAAAATGTCTCCAGGAAGTATTGCCACTCAATTGAGGCAGAAGATTAAAGTTGCAAAAACTTTCTCTAAAATTGAAGTTCATGGTCCTTATCTAAATTTTTACTTTAGTTCAGAAGCTCTAGCAAAAGAAGTTGCAAAACGCGTTAAGAGTGAAGGTAGAAATTATGGTTCAACAAATATTGGTAAAGGTAAAAAGGTATTAATTGAACACACAAGTATAAATCCAAACGCATCACCTCACATCGGTCGTGCACGAAATGCATTAATTGGGAACTCCTTAGTTCAAATTTACAAGTTTCTAAACTTCAAACCAGAAGTTCACTATTATGTTAACGATATTGGAAAACAAATTGCAATGTTAGTTCTGGCAGCAGGTACTAGAAATCCAAAGTTCTCAGAGTTACTTAATTTGTATGTAAAAATAAATAAGAAAATACAAAAATATCCTTCAAAGGAAAAGGAAGTTTTCGATTTGCTTCACAAACTCGAAAGTGGAGATGTAAGAGTTAGAAAACGATTCAAAGACATTGTTGAAATTTGTATCAAAGGTCAATCGAAAATTCTTGGACAACTGGGAATCAAATATGATTACTTCGATTACGAAAGTAAATACTTATTTAATAAATCAGTAAATAAAATTCTAAAAAGATTGGAAAAAAGTAAAAAACTTCTAACAGATGAAGATGGAAGATTGTATTTAGACTTACATGAATACAAGCTACCTATGAAAAATCCTGTATTTGTTCTGACGCGAAGTGATAAAACTTCCCTCTACGGATTAAGAGATTTAGCTTATACTGAATACAAATTAAGTAGCGCCAAAGATAACATTATGGTTCTTGGAGAAGATCAAAAGCTATACTACTTACAAACAAAGGCAGGAATGGATTTGTTAGGTCTTAGTATGCCGGATGTTGTTCACTATTCTTTTGTCCTTTTGAAAAGTGGAAAGATGAGCACACGTCAAGGAAAAGTAGTTCTACTTGAAGACTTCATGAAAGAAGTATATACTAATGTTAAGAAAGAAATTAAAAATAGAAAACGAGGACGTATGAGTTCAGTTGAAGCAATTGGAAACTCTGCAGTAATTTATTCAATCCTGAAAACAACTCCAGAAAAGAATGTTATTTTTGATTTAGATCGTGCAGTTTCATTTGAAGGAGATACTGGACCATATCTACAGTATACTCACGCAAGAATTAACTCACTTCTAAAAAAGAAAAGAATAACGAGAACCATTAATGGAAAATTAACTAATGAATCAGAACGAGAAGTTCTAAAGAAAGTTTACAATTTTCAAGAAGTTGTAATTAACACATACAATTCAAAGAAACCAAGTACAGTTGCAAACTATTTGATGGACTTAGCAAAAACATTCAACTCGTATTATTCACAAAATCTAATTATCTCAGATAATAAAGAATTAACTTCTCATAGACTGGCAGTCTGTTCAACAGTAAAGCAAGTTCTGAACAACGGATTAAGTTTGCTTGGAATTGAAGCTGTTTCAGAAATGTAGTGGGCGAAGCAGGATTTGAACCTGCG
>JABIPN010000001.1 GCA_018698915.1 Candidatus Woesearchaeota archaeon | reverse complement strand
TTCTGGATTAATAATGTATTGAATCCAAACAAGCAAAAAATAAATGGACCTTTAGAAAAAATTAGATAAAACTTCTACTAAATCCCTTCCAATATCTCAACCATTGCAAGAGTATCTAAAGCACAATAATCAAGCAAATCCTTTCTTGAAACATCCTTACCCAAATAATACTTATCATAAAAAGCAGTAAAAGATTCAGTTCCGTCGGAAATCTCTAAATCACTATGTTTCTTATCAGAAAACACAGGAAGTACTGCTTTCAAAGAATTACTACCTTTCTGAGAAGGATGATAATAATGAAATCCCTTAAACACAACTTGCAAATCAACAACCCTATCAATCATTGACTTAAGCTCTTTCTCATATTTTGGAAAACGCTTAGCCAAATCGCTAAGAATACCTTTCTCAAAACGCATATTAAATGTAACAATGCTTCCAGTAGAAGGCATATCCTTAACCAGCTGTTTAACTAAATCTTCCTGAGGATCTTTATTTGAATCTGCTAAGAACTCAAAATGATCTAACTTCTTTCCATCATCAACATGAATAGAATATTGGAATGCAAATTTCCCCCAAGGATTCAAACCGTCATGTAAGGGAACTGGTGTTCCTAATGTTTCAAAGTCAAAATAAGACAACGGATATTTCAATGTCTCTTTAAATTCTCTAATCTTTCCATGATCGATCTGAGCCTCACCCGAAGAAATAGCATTCTTCTGAATAGTATGTTTATGCTTCTCAAAAAAAGAATCAGGTAAATCCAAGATTGATAAATATCCTTCATCCATCAAAGGAACTGAATGTTTAAACCAAAGCCCGTGTAATTCCAATATATTATGTTCAGGTAAATGCGCCCAACAGATTTCCCTTAAATCACATTTCTTAGGACTAGTACAAAACTTATGTTTATTTTCCGGCATATCTTTTGAAACGTAAGATAGTAATCTTTCAATATTTCCTGGAACTGTATTAATAACTTCTTCAACTTTCTCAGTAATATCGGTCTTCATAAATAATTCATTGATATCAATTTCACCTTCGCGGATATATTTTTTATTTGCATGCATCAGATAGCATTTATTTACTTTTATCCCAGATTTTTCTAGTACGTATTTCTGAAAAGCTACATCATCATAATGTTCTTTCTTAACACTTGATCCACTTTTCACTTCAACAATATCCCAACCGTCCTCGGCTGGAACCAGTACGTCAACCATACAATACAGTTTATCAGTTTCAAATGTTGCTTCGAAAATTGGTTTACCTAAATCTAAAGCATCAGCGGTGTCCTTAGAAGCTTGAGTATAATTGAATTTAATTGAAATTCCATCGGGATATAATTCTTGAGCAAGCTTTCCAAACTCAACTCCTCTTTGGACAATGAATACTCCGTCAAGAGACGGTAGTTTTTCCTTGTCATTAAATTTATGCCAGACATAATTCAAACATTTCAAACTCTGCACATAATCGCTTTTTGATACTTTCTTCATAATTAACCTTAAATGCTCAGACTTATAATAATAACTCATGTGCAAATCAATTAAAGAGATTCATCGGCTAAACAAAAGTTAGGTTTATTCTATAAGTTCTCAAAATCTTCAGCAAAATAAGGATGTTTTCCAATAACATTTAACCATTCTTTTTCACTATAACTTAATTCCTTAAAACCAGTATCATTTACAGGTAGATCTAATCTCCAAATCATATCTGTCTTTTCTTCAAGACTTGGCATAATAAACGTTCTTAATCTCTTAGCTTCAGTTTTAGAAACTATATCAAACGATTTTATGGAAATATACTCCTCAAAAGTCATTTCTTTATGTACGCCAGTATGCATATATTCTTTCCAAAGATTTGATTTGGTGTTGTCATCCATACAAAATCTTTTTTTCAGAGCTTTAAAAGGCTAACTATTTATATAATAAAACGCATCATCCAACATGTACAAAGAGATAAAGAAATTCATTGGCTACACAAAACACAAACTTTGGAAACATTCTATTACTATGCAACAATTGAAAGCTATAAAGAAATCTCGGAAATAGAAAAGATTAAATATAAATTTTTGGTATCAGATACATGGCAAACAAATTAACCTCAATTGAAAAAAATTTAAAAAATCAAAATATTTTTCACTCAAAAAATAAAATTCTGGGAAAACCAACAGTTATTGGATATGATAAACAGTTTAGATGGAGTTGGATGGCAACTCAACTAAATACGTT
>JABIPN010000011.1 GCA_018698915.1 Candidatus Woesearchaeota archaeon | reverse complement strand
TATTACCAAAACTTCGTGATCTTCCTTCGCTAGGTTTAGAATCATTACGGTTTGATCGTCTATTACCAAAACTTCGTGATCTTCCTTCGCTAGGTTTAGAATCATTACTTCTTGGTCGTCTATTTCCAAAACTTCGTGATCTTCCTTCGCTAGGTTTAGAATCATTACGGTTTGATCGTCTATTACCAAATCTTTGTCTTGATCGTCCTTCACTTGAGTTATTACTCCGAGAGCTATTTCGTCTTGGACCTCTTGATCTACCAAATCTATTATCGCTACGTTTAGCAGAACTAACATCAAAATCAACTCTTGGAAAACTTTCAATAATTACTTCTTGAATATTCAAATCATAATCTTGAAGAATTTGTCTAAATACAGGATGATCACTTGAACTCAGTAAAGTAAATGCCTTTCCAGATTCACCTGCTCTTGCAGTTCGCCCAACTCTATGTACATATTCTTGAGGATCCTTTGAAAGATCATAATTGAAAATATGAGATACATTTTTGATATCAAGTCCTCTTGCTGCAACTGGTGACGCAACTAGAATATTTTGATTACCATTATTAAATTCTTTAATTGCTCTCATTCGTTTATTTTGATTCATTTTACCATGAATCATTCCAGATTTTATTTTCTGAGCTTTAAGATTTTTAGCGATTAATTCAACAGTTCGAATACTTGAGCAAAATACAATTATTTGATTTGCTTTTTCAACATTCAATAAGTGAACTAATAATGAAAATTTCTTTTGTTTTTGAACATTATAATAATACTGTTCAAGGTATTCTTCAGTAACATGAACTTCAGATTCTGCAACAAAAGGTTTGTTCATATATTTTCTTCTAATCAATTCAACTTCATGAGAAATTGTTGCACCAAATAGAATCATTTGCTTTTTCTTTTTAGTGTATCTTAGAATCTTTTCAATATCCTTAATGAAACCCATATCAACCATTTGATCTGCTTCGTCTAAAACAAAGTGTGTTAATTCTGATAATTTCAAAGTTTTACGATTTAAGTGATCTAAAACTCTTCCGGGAGTTCCAATAACAATATCTGCTTTCTTAATATCTCTAACTTGATGAAACATTGATACGCCACCATAAACTGTTGCAAACTTCAAATCAGTATATTTACCAAACTTTTCTAATTCTCCAGAAATTTGAACTGCAAGTTCTCTTGTAGGTGCAAGAATTAATGCTTGAACATTTGAAGAATGTTTTAATGAATCTAATAATGGAATTCCAAAAGCTGCAGTCTTTCCAGAACCAGTTTTGGATTTACCAATAATATCTTTTCCAGATTTAATTATTGGAATTGCTTGTTCTTGAATATCTGTTGGTTCAGTAATTCCGCATTTTGAAAGTGCTCGGACTATGTCTGAATTTACTCCCAATTCGTTAAATGATTTTTTTTGCATTTTTAATACTGAAATAAAATGAACTTTATGTTGCGTTGTTGTCGTAACCTTCTGAACTTCTACTTCTACCTATTATCTACGCAAATACTGAGTTTATAAGAGTTGTGTTTAAGAATAAGCGCCCGTTCCGTGATTTGAACACGAGTCACTAGCTTGACAAGCTAGTATGATAGACCAAACTACACCAAACGGGCATAACTCAATGGTAAATTATTTCATTTATAAGCCTTACGATAACTAAGTCAAGCTTTTTATTATACAAATATATTAAACAAACATGATCGAACTACTTTACTTTCTAGCAGGATTAATCGGAATTTGGTTCGGCGCACATATTGTTGTTGATCATGCATTAGTCATTGCAAAGCAACTCAAGATTTCAAAACTATTTGTTGGACTCACAATTCTTTCAATCGGAACATCTCTTCCTGAAATTTTCACTCACATAAATGCCAGCCTCAAAGAACTCTCTGGAATGGCAGCATCCAACATAGCAATCGGAACGAATATCGGTTCAAATATAGTTCAGATAACTTTAATCATTGGAATTTTAGGATTAATTACAAAAATAAAATCTTCAAAATCAATTCAACGAAGAGACGGATTAGTTATGCTTGGTTCAATTGTTCTTTTATTTCTACTAGGACTTGACGGAGTCATCTCTCAATTAGATGGAGCACTTCTATTTTTCCTTTACTTAGGTTATCTACTTCATTTATACACAAGAGAAGAAGAACTTTCAGAAATAATTGCACACAAATCCAAATGGACAAAAAAAGAATTCAAGAATTTTACATCACACATAGTCATGATTTTAGTAGGATTGGGAATTTTACAATTTGCAGCAAATACAATTGTAGATATTACTCTGAACTTTTCAAACACACTAGGAATAGAACAATCCTTTTTCGGACTTTTAATAATTGGTTTTGCAACAGCACTCCCTGAATTTACAACAGCAGTTATGGGACTATTAAGAAAATCAGAATCACTATCATTGGGAGTTTTAATTGGATCTAACATAACAAATCCTATGATGGCACTCGGAATTGGAGCAATGATTACAGATAATCCAATTTCCAAAGGACTAATAAATTTTGATATCCCTTTTTGGTTTATTGTTTCAGCAGGACTATTATTATTATTCCAACGAAACAAGAAACTTACCAAATTTGGTGCAGCACTAATGATTGGATCATATATCGCATATGCCCTATACAAGACATATTCAGTTGGAATCATTTAGGTAAGTTTTTAACGGACAAATCCTAAGAAAAATTATGTCCATAATCAAAAAGATTGATAAATTTAATAGAAAACTTTTGAAAAGCAAGAAATTTTGGGCAATTGTAATACTTACAAAACCAATTAAATATTTAATTTTTGGAATAATTTTAGTAAAATTGTTCGGTTAAACTATTAAAAGTTCGTTACACTTATATTTAAGCGATTATAAGCTCCAATCGATAATTTTATAAACAAATCCCTTCAAAAGTAAATTACGAAGGCTTAATTTAAACTCAATCGGAAAGTTAATAAGATTAACTTCTCAATAAACTAAGTCGTCGTGGGGTATAAATTTGGCTAAGAAAAAACCGGTTTCAGCAGATATTTCTAAACATGTTCTAGTTTCTAAACATAAAAAGCTAAACGAGACTGAAGTTAAAGAGTTACTAGATAAACATAAAATTTCCGCATACCAACTACCTTCTATTTCTTTTAAAGATCCAATGTCAATACATCTTAATCTGGAAGTTGGAGACATAATCAAAATTAATCGGCAATCGGAAGTAACAGGAAAATATAATTATTATAGGAGGGTTGTTGGATGAAAAATAAACGAATTTTAATCAAAAAATTCTTTGAAGAAACAAGGTTTGTAAAAAGTAATATTGATTCTTATAATTCTTTTATAGATTGGCGAATGCAGAAAGTTATCAACGCAGAAAAAGAACTTATGCCAGCAGTTATTCCTGTAGATGCAGAAGAAGTAAAGTTTGAGTTTGGAGAATTAACACTTAGAAAACCAATTATTGTAGAAGCAGACGGTGCAGAAAGACCACTTTATCCTGGAGAAGCCAGAATGAGAAATTTAACTTATTCCGCACCGGTATTTTTAGAAATTGCACTAATTGTTGATGGAAAAGAAAGAGATCGAGCTGAAGTAAAAATCGCAGAAATTCCAGTAATGGTAAACTCAAAATTATGTTATTTATCCGGATTAACTCAAGATGAATTAATCACAGCAGGAGAAGATCCGATGGATCCAGGTGGTTATTTTATTGTAAACGGAACAGAAAGAGCATTAGTTTTACTTGAAGATCTTGCGCCAAATCAAATTAATGTCAGTAAAGAAAAGACTGGACCAGTAACTCACACTGCAAAAGTTTTCTCCTCAATTGATACTTACAAAATATCACATGCCGTTGAAAGAACAAAAGAAGGAATATTCCAAATAAGCTTTAGCAATGTAAAGAAAGTTCCCTTCACAGTTTTAATGAAAGCATTAGGAATGCTTAAGGATAAAGATATTGCGGACGCAGTAGGTTTTGAAGAATTACCTGAAGATCTTTATGTAAATTTAATTGAATTTATGAGCGTAACAAATCAAGAGGAAGCAAAAGAATTTATTTCAAAGACACTTCAACTTGCTTTACCAAAAGAAAGAAAACTTCAAAAGATAGAATCTATTCTTGACTCAATATTCTTACCTCACTTAGGAACCGACAAAAAAGCAAGATTGAACAAAGCACATTTCTTAGCTCAAATGGTTCGTAAAATTGTTTTACTTCGTAAAGATGTAATCAGATTAGACGATAAAGATCACTATATGAATAAAAGAATTCGAATGTCTGGAGATCTTTTAGAAGATTTGTTCAGAACAAACTTCAAAGGATTAAAGAATGACATAATTTATATTTTTACTAGAGGAGTTAGACGGGGAAAAATGATACCTATCGCTTCATTAGTTAGAGCAAAATTTATGACCGATAAAATTAGGTCTGCAATGGGAACTGGAAACTGGACTGGAAACAGAACTGGAGTTTCTCAAAGACTTGAAAGAGACAATCCAATTGCAGCAATATCTCAACTTCGAAATGTTACATCTTTACTTGATGCAAATCGAGAATCGTTTGAAGCTAGAGCATTACACCCGACACACTGGGGAAGACTTTGTGCAATTGAATCCCCTGAAGGTAAAAATATTGGACTTAGAAAAAATCTAGCAATAACTGCAACAATAACAACTGAGCTTAAAGAGACAGAATATTCAAAGAACCTAAAGACACTTCAAAGTCTAGGCTTGGAGGATATCAAATAATGGCTTATGTATTTATTGACGGAGTATTGAAAGGAACAGTTAAATCTCCAGAATCATTTGTAAGCAAACTTATTGATCAAAGAAGATCTGGGAAAGTATCAAAGAACTTAAATATTCAATATCGCGAAAATGAAAACATTGTTCAAATTCAACTTGACAAAAACAGATTAAGACGACCATTAATTATTGTTAAAAATGGAAAATCTCTCTTGACAGAAAACCATCTTAAACAACTTAAGGAAAATAAAATAACTTGGTCTGATTTAATTAAAAATGGACTAGTTGAAGAACTTGATGCTTTGGAAGAAGAATCAGCAATCATAACAATGTATGAAAAAGATTTGAAAAATAAACATACACACTTAGAAATTGATCCGCTAATTATTTTTGGAATGAACACATCAATGATACCTTTTGCAGGATTCAATCAATCAACTCGTCTTCTTAGAGGACAAAAGAATCACAAGCAAGGCGCAGGACTTTACACACTTAATTATTTAAATCGTTTAGATACAAATGTTAATATTTTACACTATACTCAGAAACCATTAGTTAAAACTTTCACTCACGATTTATACGGAGACAGTGTTGCGGGTGGTCAAAATGTAGTAATTGCAATTCTAAATCACGAAGGTTTCAACATGTCAGACGGTGTTGTAGTTAATCGAGCATCAATTGATAGAGGACTTGCAAGAGTTTCTCACTACAGACCTTATTCTGCGGAACGTCTAAGATATTCTGGAGGTCAGCTTGACGAAATTAAAGTTCCTGACAAAGAAGTTCAAGGATATTCAATCGAAGCAGATTACAAACACTTAGACACTGATGGATTAATTAGTCCTGAAACTCACGTAACTGGAGGCGAAGTTTTAGTAGGTAAAACCTCACCACCAAGATTCCTTTCAAGACAATTAGAAACTTTTAGTACAGCTGCAAACATTACAAAAGACACCTCGATTAAAGTTAAGTATGCAGAGAGAGGAACAGTTTCCAAAGTTTTACTTACAGAATCTAAGGATGGAAATCCTTTAGTAAATATTGAAGTAAGAGATACAAGACCAATAGGTATTGGAGATAAAGTATCCTCAAGACACGGACAAAAAGGAGTAATTGGGTATATTGAAGAACCTCAAAATATGCCGTTCAGTTCATCTGGAACAGTTCCAGACATTTTATTCAGTCCATTTGGTATGAGACGTATGACAGTATCACAATTAATTGAATCTATCGGCGGAAAAGTTGGAGCATTAAATGGAAGACTAATTGATGGTACTCCATTCAGCGGTGAAGATTCCCGAGATTTAAGAAAAGAACTAGAAGATTTAGGATTCCTAGAAAATGGAACAGAAACTTTGTATGACGGACGAACTGGAAAAGCATATGAAGCAAAGATCTTCGTAGGAAATATTTTCTATTTAAGACTAAAGCACCAAGTTGCAGATAAAATTCAATCTAGAGCAAGAGGAAGAGTACAATTATTAACAAGACAACCAACCGCAGGTAAGGCAATGGAAGGCGGACTTCGATTTGGAGACATGGAGAAGGATACATTAATTGCACACGGTTCTTCATTATTATTGAAGGAAAGATTCAGTTCAGATAGAGAAATAGTAAGTATTGGAGATCGTTCAGGTGATATTGCAGAATATGATGGGTATACTGACAAATTTGTAAGTGTAGTTGATCCGAAAGAAACAATTTCAAAAGTCGAAATGGCATATGGATTTAAGTTGCTACTTGAACAACTAAAATCTTTAGGAATAAATCCAAAGTTAAACTTAAAAGATAAATTCAATCAGAGGAAAAAACAATGAAACAAGTAATTTCAAAAAACATAGAGAGCATACAATTCGGTTTACTTAGTCCTTCAGAAATAAAAAAGTTGGGAAAAGTACAAGTAATAACTCCTGAAATATATGACTCAGATGGATATCCGGTAGAAAGAGGATTAATGGATCCAGAAATGGGAGTATTAGATCCAGGAATGGGTATTAAGAAGTGGAAAATTGGCGCAGGAAACTTTGGGTACATTAGTTTATCAAGACCCGTAATCCATATATTATTCAGAACTCATATTTACAATTTCTTACGTTCAACTTGTTCATCTTGTGGACGTATCACTTTAACTGAAAATAAGATTGAAGGTTATAGAGAGAAATTAGAAGCTGCAAAACAAGTTGATGTAAAAGAAGGTCAAAAAGTAATTAGAAATATGATAAAAGCAGCATCATCAGTAAAAGCTTGCCCACACTGTAATGCTGAAAAAGAGAAAATAACATTCAAGAAACCTCAAACGTATTTTAGCGGAAAGGATGAAAGAATTTGGCCAACAGATATTAATGATCATCTAGAAAAAATACCTGATTCAGATGTAGAGATTTTTGGAATTGATCCAGAAGCAGCTAGACCGGAATGGATGGTTCTAACAACTTTATTAGTCCCACCAATTAGAGTAAGACCCTCAATAACATTACAAACAGGAGAACGTTCAGAAGATGATCTAACTCACAAGCTTTCAGACGTTGTAAGAGTAAATCAACGATTAATGGAAAATATTAACGCAGGTGCACCAGAAATTATTGTTGAAGATCTATGGGATTTACTTCAATACCACATTACTACTTATTTCAATAACAACATTGCAGGAGTTCCTCCAGCACGCCACAGGACAAGAAGACAACTAAAAACCTTGGCTGCAAGACTAAAAGGAAAAGCAGGAATTTTCCGTTCAAATTTGGCAGGAAAGAGAGTTAACTTCTGTGCACGTTCCGTTATATCTCCAGACTCTTACATTGACATAAATGAGGTGGGAGTACCTAAAGCAATTGCAAAAGAATTAACAATTGGAGAAAGAGTAACTGAATGGAACATTGACTGGCTAAAAGGAATGATAAAGAACTTTGAAGGTTATCCTGGAGCCAATTATATTATAAATTTAGAAGGTAGAAGAAAGAAAATTACGGAAGAATCTACAGAGTCAATATTAGATGAATTAACTTTTGGATATGTAGTTGAGAGAAACATTATCAACGGAGATGTTGTTTTGTTCAATCGACAACCTTCATTACACAGAATGTCTATGATGGGACACAGAGTAAAGGTTGTTCCTGGAAAAACTTTGAGAATCAATCCCGCGGTTACAATTCCTTACAACGCAGATTTTGACGGTGACGAAATGAATCTGCACGTTCCACAAAGCGAAGAAGCAAGAGCAGAAGCAGAAGCAATATTACTTCTTCAAAATCAATTAATTACTCCAAGATATGGTTTATCAATTATTGGAGCAATGGAAGACTCAATTTTAGGTATTTATTATTTAACTAAAGATAGATATTTAACACGAAGAGAATCAAGCGAATTACTTATGTCAATTGGAATTGATGAACCCTTACCAAAACCAGCAAAGAAAAGTAAAGAAGAATTATGGCATGGTGCGCAAATATTCAGCATGTTATTACCAAAGACTTTGAACTTCAAACGAAAAGGAAAAGTATTGAAGGGAGGAAAGGTAGTAAAAGGTGAAGTTGAAATTATTAAAGGTCAATTAAAGCAAGGATGTTTAATTGACTCTTCATTCATTGGACCAGAAGGCGGAATTTTAATTCACAAATTATTCATAGATCACGGAACTGATGAGTCTGCAAAATTCATAAACAGAATTATACATTTAGGAATTGCAGTATCAAGAATGGTTGGACTAACAATGTCATTTAATGATTTTGATATCGATCCTTCAGATAAAACCAAGATTCAAAAATTAATTGAAATTGCGCAGAAAAAAGCACAAGAATTAATTAAAGAATTTAAAGCAAATAATATTAAACCTATGCCTGGAATGACAGTAACTGAAACCTTTGAAGCAAAAATGCAAGGTATATTGTCTACTGCACGTACAAATCTGAATAAGATTATTGAAGAAAAGGTTGACGAAAGCACACACCTAATTAATTCGGCAAGAGCAGGAGCAGGAGATAAAATTCTTAACATCGTTTTAATGTCAGGATTTGTAGGTCAAACAGATCTTAGAGGAGATCGTATTAATTTTGGATATAAAGACAGAACAATTGCACACTTTGATAAAGGAGATCTTGGTCCAAGAGCACACGGATTCATAACTAATGGTTATGCCGACGGATTAGATGCAGTAGAATTATTCTTTACCAGTATAACTGGTCGAGATAACTTTATGGACACAGCAATGCGTACACCTAAATCTGGTTACATGCAACGAAGACTTGTAAATGCAATGCAAGATCTAAAAGTTGCCTATGACGGTACTGTTCGAGACTCTTCAAGAAAAATTATCCAATTTTCTTTTGGAGGAGATAATGTTGATGTTTCAAAATCAGATAAGGGAGGAATATTACGAGAATAGAATGGCACAAAATTTAAACTGGATAAGAAAGAAATTACCTGAAGGAATTAAGTTCAAAGACGAAAAACTAGCTAAGGAAAGATACTCAAAAATACAATTAGATCCAGGTGAAGCGATCGGAGTAATTTCTGCACAATCAGTAGGAGAGCCAGGTACTCAAATGACAATGAGATCGTTCCACTTTGCCGGAGTCGCAGAACTAAACGTAACGCTGGGTCTTCCACGTATTATTGAAGTGCTTGACGCAAGAAAGATCCCTTCAACCCCAACAATGCATATTTTCCTAAAATCACCATACAATAAAGACAAAAATAAAGCTGATAAAATTGCACAACAAATAAAGCAAACAGTTTTAGAAGATGTTACAAATCAATACTCGGTCGATCTAGCAAGAGGTGAAATAAATATACTTTTTGATAAAGATGAATTAAAAAGAAGGTCATTAAATTTGAATAAAGTATATGAGCAATTAAGTGACCAAATTAAAAGTGCAGACCTTAAAAAGAAGACAGCAAGCATTTCAATCATTTTGAAAGATAAAGATATTAAGAAACTTTACAAATTAAAAGAAAAGCTTCGTAATATAATTATCTCAGGAGTTTCAGGAATAACTGATGTTTTAGCTTACAAGAACGAAACTGATGAATTCATAATTCAGACTTTTGGTTCAAATCTAAGAGATGTTGCAGAAATTAAAGAAGTTGACTTTGCAAGAACAAAAACAAACAATTTCTATGAAATTGAGTCTGTTTTAGGTATTGAAGCAGTTAGAGAAGCAGTATTAAGAGAAGTTATGCACATTCTAGATCAAGAAGGTATGACTGTAGATGAAAGACACATATCTTTAATATCAGATTTAATGACTCGAGATGGAAGAATCAAAGGAATAACTAGACACGGAATCACTAAAGAAAAAGAATCTGTACTAGCAAGAGCAGCATTTGAAATTCCACTAACACACTTAGTTGATGCAGCAGTAAGTGGTGAAAAGGATAATCTTGTGAGTATCGTTGAGAATGTAATGATTAATCAACCAGTACCTATTGGAACAGGACTTCCAGAATTATTTGTTAAGATGGACGGCGTAAAACCAAAACCTTCAAAAACTACTAAGAAAAAGGCTAAGAAATGAAATCCGTACAAGAATTATTGAAAACAAAAAAGGAAATAATCTATGGAACAGATAGAGTTCTAAGGGAAGCAAGATCAAAAAACTTGAATTCAGTTTATGTTTCATCAAATTATCCTGCAGATATGTTTGTAAGTTTTGAAGAATTAGTAGACAGTTGTGGATTTGAATTAGAACGTCTTAAAGAAAACAGCGAAGAACTTGGCGCAATGATGAAGAAGAACTTTTTAGTTTCAGTCATCGGAATCAAGAAATAATTATTATGGCAACAATTAGCTTAGACACCAATACCATAAGAACAATGGCTCTATTCAAAGATAAAACTGGAGTCTCACCAATAAATTGTATTGGAGTTCGAGGAACAGTTGTTTTTGTTGTAGATTCAGACGATTTAAAAAATGCAATAGGTAAAAATGGATTTAAAGCTAAATTAATTCAAACAGTATTGGGGAAAGATGTACGCATTGTAGGTCGAGGAAAAACAATGGATGAAACAATTCAAAATTTTATACATCCAATAACTCTTAATTCTTCAAAGATTGTAAAAGGAACATTAAGTATATTGCTTCAAGATCCAAGAGAACGTAAAAAATTAAACGGAAACGGAAGAAAAACATTAATGCAACTAAAAGAAGTCCTAAAAGTTTATCATAAGTCTGTTTCAAGCATTCAACTTGTTTAACCAATAAATATCTGCAGATTGTTATCTAATATTTCTTTCAAAGAACTTATCATTTTAGTTGACAACCGAGTTGGAGTTCCGTCAAAAGTAGCTAATTTCTTTTCAAGAACTTTAAGTGTGCTTTTCTTAGGATCTTTCAAAGAACCCTTTTTACCAACAACATATTTAGTAATTAGATTTTCACGTCCTGCCTTTTTAACAATAAATACTTCATTATGGAATAACCATAATTCTGCAGACTGTTGACTTTGAGGAACGGATTTATTATCAACTTTAGCAGAAGGACCATATCTCAGACTAAGTTTAAATTTATCTTTATTCAATCCTTTTTCAGAATTAATAATATCAATTGTTTCATCCCTCACTTTATCTAAATTAAAGTCCAAACTCTCAACTTCCGTTAAACTAGATCTAGCTGCATCCAAATTTAATGCAGAATTAATTAATTCAAGATATTTTTGACGAGCAAGACCCTTGGCGATTAGTTCAGATTTCAACGCATTAGTAACACCACTTTTACTCGCTTTAACTCCTGCAATCTTCAGAACTAGTTGAGCATCTTCAACTGATTTTGATTTAACCGATCGAATTTTATCGTTTATTAATTTCTTTTCAATATCTTTGTATGCTTTTTCAAGTCTTTCAACAAATGCAACTGCTAAAATGTAGTGTTTAGACAGCATATCAATGTTAACTTCCTTTACTTTTCTATATTCAACATCCTTTCTTAGTTTATGGATTTTTTCCCAAGACTTAACATATTTTTCTTCAAGATATCCTTTCTTAACCATATGTTCACGTAATTGTCCTGCAATATGATTCGGACTACCCGGAGGAACTCCAATAAGCATAAGTATGCCTTGTGCAGGAAAAATAGTTGACCAAAATAAATCTTCAATTGCAATATCTCTATATTTATTTTTAATTCGATCTAGATGAGCTCTACCATCTTTTATGTATTTTTGAATTGCTTCAGGGCTTGGAGTTAATAATCCTCTCAAAAGCATTTGTTTCCATGGAGCAAACATTCCGCGATCATAAAGCGGAACTCCGTCACGAATAGTAGTGTAATATACTGGCTCAGCCCTACGTAAACCCTCCCAAAGTTTTGTTAAAATCCATACTTGAATATTAAGTTTTCCGCGAATACCAACTTCTTGTTCAGCTTCTCTCGCAAATTTTGCAGAAATATCTCTAAGACGCATTACCAATTCATTAGAAGTTGTACGAGTTACATCAGTATCATCTATAACTATTGAAACATCAATGTCTGATTCAGGCGTTGCCTCTCCTCGTACTAATGAACCGGCAATAACATATGAAACCACATATTTTTCAAATTTTTTGAGCATCCTAATTTTATGAATCTCAACAGCTTTCAATGATTTTATCCAATCGCCTTCGTCATGAATTAATCTACCTGAAACAATACTCCGCATCAAATCATATTGACCTCTGGTTGCAAAACTCCAAATCTCTTCAAGAAGAATTGAAACAACTTTAAGTTCACCATGTTTAACCATTGAGTTCCCTTCTTTCTCAATTTTACCAATATGTCTTATTTTTTCTTTACCTGAATGTTTCCTTAACTCAGAAATTATAATCAAACTAGGATTCATAGTTGGCTTTTCACCAGGTTTAGGTGCAGAAGGACGCATAGTTAAAACAGCACCAAGAATCTCCTTTTTGTGTCGCTTTATCAAAGAATCCTTAATTTTCTTAGCAAGTGGCTGAACATTATCAAGTTTTTTATTTAATTCTTCAAGAGCCTGTTTTCCTTGTTCTCGAGAGTCTTTCATTTTGCTAAAAATTTCCTTTAATTTATCATTACTCATAGCATTTTCAATTTCATTTTTATTATCAGCCATACTCTACAAACAAGGCGCATGATTTTAAATGTTTTCTAAAAGATCAGGAAATTTTAATCGAAACGCTTTTAAAGCAAAAATTGAGGGCAAAGACATGGCAGAATGGTTATACAAGCAAAAAGTAAATGAAGTTAGCGTTAAGCACGAAGACTTTAAGATTAAAGCAGTTCATGAACTAATGCGAAAATTATCAGATATTGAAGATAAAAACAATCTCGATTCATATAATGCAATTACTGACTTAAGACTTGAATTAACAGCGAAAGCACACGGTCAAAATTTATCTGCTGAAGAAATAAAAGCAAATGAGTTCTTACTTAAGGGAGTTGAAAATTACACCAATCAAGTAATTCCATCAGAAGTTATGAAATTATATCGATCAGATACAAAAGATCCTGAAAATATTGGAACTTTAATCAGTAAAATAGGAGCTAAATTATCTCCAGAAACATTTGTAATAAATGGATCATCTGAAGAGTTAATTGATTATATTAGCAATTCTGCAGAATATAATTCACAAGCTAGCGATGCAGAAAAAGCAAAAATTGCAGAAATTACAGCTATTATGATTCAGAAATTAACCAATGAAGCTAAACATCTTGAATATTTAGCTGTTGAAGCTAATGTTGAAAGATTTGAAAATGCATTAGAATCAGCAAAATCTGCAGGAATAATCAGATTGGGAGATATTACACTAGATAATTTATTAACTGGGGAAATTAATCCAAGATTACCTTTAGAAATGATCGAAGGCGCTGAGTAATTTATTTACGATTAACTACTTTTTTCATAGCCTCAATAAAATCTTGAGAATGTTTTAGATATCTATCATAAGTCTTTCCATCAAGACTACTAATTTCACGCTTCATTATTCTTTTTGAAATCTCATACATGTGACGCATAATATCTGAGTATTTCTTATCAACATATTTTTGTTTTACAAGTTTTTCATCAATCATATCTGCAACTGCAGCAGGACTAGCTGGAACTTCACCAACACTCATAAGTGCAGAATGTGCAGCATCAATAGTTGCCCAATATAAATCAAGAATTGCATTGTTAACACCAGACTTTGATCTAGATAAACTAGCATAAGACATATTCATATAATTTTGAACTGATTCTCTTGACGGACGAATTCTCCCAGTTAATAATAAAATTTGAAGAGGATCAAAGAATCCTTTATCAATTAATGCGATTCCATCTCGAAGAATATTAACTGCAACTGGATCTCCAGCACGAACATATTCCCAAAAAGAAGTCAAAGGTAAAGTTTGAACATGTAATCGATCAGGATTAACTTTTGCAACAGCCTTCTGAATAATAATTCTATAAGTTTCAACCAAAGCTTTATTCATAGTAATATGAACATCATCAATAACAATTAGAATATCAATATCGCTACTTTTTTTAGATCTTCCTCGAGCAGTTGAACCAAACAAAACAAGTACTGAAATCAAATCACCCAACTCAGAATTTACAATTTTTGCAAACTTCCGAGCAATATCTCGGTCAAGCTTAGTATATTTATCTTCAAGTTTATTCTCTCTACGCTTAACCTCAAATTTCATAATCAGTAGTATGGTTCAGACTATAAATATCTTACTCCAACGGAAGCCCAGACCACACCATTGGACCCTGTTCTCCAGTTGCACTAGGCAAATAAGAAGGAGTAACAAATCCCGGAACATAGGTTTGTCCAAAATAAGAACGAGTCGGGCTTGTCCATGATTCAGTCTGATTATTAATGCGATATACTGGCATCTGAAGATGCTCCATTCCTGAAATTAATGCTCCAACATCATGATGCGCCGGTTCAACAATAAATTCCTTTTCAAATCCCGATTCTTGCATATGTGCCAAGAATTCTTTAATTGGAGCATTACCATAACCTGGAGGCAAGTGTTCATCATTATATCCAAAATTATCTGAAACGTGAACGTGACCAATTATTCCATCTTTAGTTAATTTATCAACTTCATGACCCAACCAAGAATTGAATTCTTTTTCATCTCCGGAGAAATATTTTTTCCAAATATTTGCGTGACCAATATCAAATGTGGCCTTAATATGATTTTCCGCGAGTTTTTTAGCTTCAGATTCAGAAGGAATATGTCCTAAAGATTTCTTGACCTTTTCCTTGAACGGATTATCAATTTCCTTACCATTCATTTCAATTTTATCTTTAGTCATAAATTCAACTGCCTTTTTTCTCGAGTCTACAATAATTTTCTTAAGATCTTCAGGATGTGCACCATAATTTCCATCCCACAAATTTTCAGGAGCAACAAAAAGAGGATTCTTCAAATTTTTATCACGCGTAGTTCCAGCCGCATCAATTGCCAGTTCTGCAATAGATTCAGAAGTTTTATTTATTCCATAAACTTCGATTGGACGAATATTATCTAATTGTTCCCAACGCTGTGCATCACTCAGTTCGTGTCGTTTCAATAATTGTTCATCAGTTTCAACATCACGCTCAACTCTAATAATACTCTGTTTAGCATTCTCAATCACCCGCTCAGCCTGACTTCCGGGAACCAATACACCTTCTTTTTTATACAACGTTTCATTTGCTTTCAGTTGTGCCTTTAATAACTTAAGATTTTTTTTACCCTCTTCATATCTATTTTTGTAATAGCTTTGACTTGCAGTATCTTGAGTAACTCCTTGGTCATTTTGCCATTGTAATGCAACCCATCCTGGATCACCATAAGTATTTTTATAATCATCATCTGTAAATTGCTTATCATAATCATCATCTGTAAATTGCTTATCATTTGTTCTATTTCGCCAACGCTCCATATATCCTTTTTTATTTTCCATAGTTTGTTCTTTATTCGCTATGTTTTCCTGAGCCATTTTTACAAAATCATTATAGTTTTTAGGTTTTTGAATCCATTTTCCATCGTCCCTTTCTAAGCCTGCAGTTTTGAAATCGGGAGTGATAGTTGACATAATTTTTCCCGAATTCATATCAACTAAATACCGAGGAGATTGTTGAGCAATAGAATATCCTTCAGTAAATTCAATCGGTTTTCCTTCTTTTGTTTTGAATGGAGTTTTACCATGCTTCTCTCTAACGCTATAAGGAAATTCTCCAGTATGAACTACAATTGCACCACCATTAGTAACATCACCAGCAAAATCAATAGTTCTTTTAACTTCTTCCATATCTTGTGCACGTTTAGCTTCATTAAATCCTTGACTTCCAAACCCGGCCAAACCTTGGATTTTCATGGAAGCATGAACTGAAGAAATTGTTACGTCATTAACTTTAGCAATATCACGAATTGCTTCCCTTTCCGGAACACCAACAGTTCCGGGAGTGAATGCACCTTGTCCAGCAGAACCTTTTCCAGTACCGATAAACCCAAGTTCAACAGCAGTTGCACCTTGCTTAATTCTTGCTTGTATGCTTTGAAGTTGATCCTGCATTGGAGGAGTACTTATACCAAGAGTAATTTTTTGTGCTTGTTCCGGACCCCATTCCTTGTCCATAGTGTGCCAATATTTAGGTACTTTTGGAGTTTCAGGACTATGGTGGTTGTGTCCATGGTCGTGTCCGTGATCATGTGCCATTAGAATTTAATTTCCTTCCTATTAACATAATCCTTGCTTTTATTTAAACTATTTTCTTCAATTTCTGATTGAACAGAATCTCGAGAATCATAAATTTCATCATTTTTAGCACTTTCATAAAATCCTTCAG